>NZ_JBEZDN010000020.1:0-84771 GCF_040648315.1 Pseudonocardia sp. NPDC049154 | reverse complement strand
CCTGACGTCGAGGTGCGCCGAGCGTCACACTCGTCGTCGGGGCGCGGTAGTACGCAGTTCGACGTACGTCAGAGTTCTTGACGAGCCACCACGGCATGGAGCGCGGCCCGGACGCCGGCGACGCCTGGTACGGCCGGATGGCGCTGGCCGTGGTCGCCCTCGCCCGCGGCGAGTTCGAGGCGACGGCCGAGCACGCCCTGGCCGCCGTCGCGGCCGTCGGGGAGCACCGGGAGTGCCGCGGGATCGCGGCCCTCGCGGCCGCGTACGCGGGCGACCTCGACACGGCCCGCGAGCTCAACGGGCGGGGCACGGCGGCCGCCGTGTCCCCGTCGATGCGCTCGTGGGCGGCGTACGTCGCCGGGGAGATCGAGGGCCTGGCCGGCGACCTCGCGGCGGCCGAGGCCCACTACCGCACGGCATTGCGCCTGGCCCGCGGCGTCGGCGCGACGTTCCTGGCCGGCGTGGCCAGCGTCGGGCTCCTGGCGGTACTGGCCCGGGCCGGCCGGGTGCACGACGCCCTGCGCGGCTACACCCGGGTCGTCGACGGCTTCGCCCGCACCGGCAACTGGACCCACCTCTGGGCCACCCTGCGCAACCTCGCCGACCTGCTGCGCACCCTCGGCGACGACCGGACGGCGACCCTGATCGACGCCGCCGCCGACCGCGCCCCCGACGCGCCCGCCGTCGCCGGGGCGCGGCCCGTCCGGTCACCCGACGGGCCGGTGCCCGACCGGACGGAGATCCTCCGGCTGGCCCGCGAGGCCGTGACCCGCGCGGACCGGGTTCAGGCGGGCACCAGCGGCGCCCGCTCCGCCTCGAGGTAGGACTCCTCGCTCACCCAGGCCGTGTACCGCTCCCGGCCCAGTGCCTCGATCAGGCCCGCGGTCTGGGTCGTCTGCGCGGCCAGCGCGCGGACCTTGCGCGCGGCGACCATGGGCGGCAGCGCCAGGTCGACGCTCAGCCGGTCCTGCTCGACGACCAGCGGGTACCCCGGCTCGTACACGCCGAGCTCGGCGTCGACCCCGGCCCACCGCCGGGCGTGCCGTGCGGGCACGGCGGCGTGCAGCAGCCGGGTGTGCGGCGGCGCGGCCCGCTCGACGGCGGCGCTCGTCCACGCGGACACGGTCCGGTGGTCGGAGTGCCCGGTGATCCCGTCGGGGCCGAAGGTCAGCACGGTGTCCGGGCGGACCTCGTCGACGATCTCGGCGAGCCGGGCGATCGCCACCTCCGCGTCCGCGTCGGCGCACTCGCCGTCCCGGTAGTTGAGGAACCGGTGCTCGCGCACGCCGAGGATCCCCAGGCAGTGGGCCAGCTCGCCGGTGCGCTCGTCGGCCAGCCGGTCCGGCGGCCAGGTCTGCGGGTCGGAGGTCCCGCGCTCGCCGCGGGTGGCGGTCACGCAGACCACCCGCTGCCCGTGGGCGCGGGCCAGCGCCATCAGGCCGCCGGACAGGTAGGCCTCGTCGTCGGGGTGCGCCCAGATGCCCAGGACGGTCCCCAGCTCGGCGACGCGGTCGGCGGTCGTGATCATGATCGGTCCCTTCTGGTCAACAGCAGGTGCAGGAGCAGGCCGGCGCCGCAGCAGGCCGCGACGACGAGCCGGACCGCGTCCACGCCCCCGCCGGGGGCGTCGAGCGCGAGGCCGCCGAGCAGCGTGCCGGCGGCGAAACCGAGATGGACGGCCGTGCCGTTGAGGGCCAGCACGACCGGCAGCGGGCCGGCGGTCAGCCCGGCCAGCCGGTGCTGCTGGCCCGGGATGCAGGCCCAGGCGGCGGCACCCCAGCCGACGGCCGCGAGGAGCAGCCCGAGGGCGCCCGGGTCGGCCGTGACGACGACGAGCGCCGCGGCCAGCCCGACCGCGGCGACGATCACCACCCGGTGGCCGCCCCAGCGGTCGGCGGCGATGCCGCCGCACCACGTCCCGAGCACCCCGCCGACGCCCATGGCCGCGAGCACCGGCCCCGGCCCGCCCGTCAGCAGGACGTCGAGGTGCGCGTGCACCGCCTGCGAGCCGGCCATGAGCAGCGCGGACACGCCCAGGACGCCGACGACCGCCGGCGACCCCAGCGGCCGCAACCGCTCGCGGGCCGTCGTCCTCGGGAGGTCCGCGGCGCCGGCCCCGGCGTGCCACAGACCGACACCGGCGCCGGCGGCGAGCAGGGCGACCAGGGCGAACGCGGCGCGCCACGACGCCACGTCGGCGAGGACGACCCCCAGTGGCGCCCCCACGACCATCGCGAGCGACGACCCGGCGGGCACGACCGCCGCCGCGCGCCCCCGCCGCTCGGCGGGCACCGCGGCCAGCGCGGCCGCCGCGGCGGCCGGGACGTGCACGCAGGCCGCGAGCGCGGCGAGCGCCCGGGCGGCCATCAGCACACCGAGGTTCGGCGCGAGCGCGGTCGCCACGGCGGCGACCCCGACCGCCGCGATCGACCCGAGCAGCAGCGGTCGGAGCCGCCGCCCGCCGAGCAGCGTGCCGAGCACGGGGGCGCCGATCGCGTAGGTGCCTGCGTACACCGCCAGCGCGAGACCGGCCTCGGAGGGCGCGACCGCGAGGTCGGCCGCCGTCCGGGTGAGCACCCCCGCGAGGACGAACATGTCCGTCCCGATCGCGAAGGAGCCCAGGCCCAGCACGGCCACCGGCGCGGGCGGAAGCGCGGTCGCGCCCCCTGTCCCTCTCTCCTCGATCACCCGGATGGCCATCCGTCCCTCCCTCCGCTCGTCCTGTCGTGGAAGGAGCGTGGGACGCGGACCTTGCAGCGCGCTGTCACCACCCGACATGCCGCTGTCAGCCCGCTGCCCCGACCCGTGAGTGGCAACTGCCCCTAGAGGGGCACCTGCCACTCACGACCCCTGCTGACCAGCGTGAACTCATGATCACCAGAAGCTCGGGGTTCGCCGGACAGGCCGTGGGAGCCCTCAGCTCCTGATGATCATCGGGTCAGGTGGAATGCCCGCTGGGGACCGGTGCGCTCGTCAGCGTCGCGACGCGCCACCCGCGTAGCGAGTTGACCAACGCGAGCTCCTCTGCGCGGAGCAGGTCGCCGGGCCGGAGTGCGCGTTCCTGCAGGCGTCCCGCCGCCACCAGCAGGCCCCGCTCGACCCCGGGCAGGCAGCCGCTGCCCAGCGGGGGCGTCCACCACTCGCCGTCGAGCCGGACGGCGAGGTTCGCGGTGCAGGACTCGGTGACCTCGCTGCGCTCGTTGACGAGCAGGACGTCGTCGGCCTCGGGGTGGCGGGCCAGCCGCGCCGAGTAGGGCGCGCGGCGGCTGGTCTTGTGGTGCGGCCAGCACTGCGTCGAGTCGACGGGTTCGGGGTCCAGGACCAGCCGGACCGGCCCGGACGCAGGCGGTGGGAGGTCCTCGACGTCGATCCCGGACGTGCCGTCCCGGTAGCACCGCAGCCGGACGCGGGCGTCGCCGCAGCCGGCGAGGCGCGCGGCCAGGGCGGAGCGGACGGCCGGCGCGTCGAACCGGAAGCCGAAGTAGCCGGCGGAGTCGGCGATCCGGGCGAGGTGGGCGGCGAGCGACTGCAGCCCGGTCCCGGCCTCGTGTCGCATCGTCTCGATGAGGTGGAAGTCCTCGGGTCGGACGTCGAGCACCCGCGCCTTCGCCCGCAGCTCCGCGTACTCCGCCGCCGGATCGGACCCCCACGTGACGCCGCCGCCGGTGCCGTAGGTCGCGGTGCCCCGCTCGCGGTCGACCACCACGGTCCGGATCGCGACGGAGAAGCGGGCGCGCTCCGCGTGACCGGCGGGCGCGACGACTCCGACCACTCCACAGTAGACGCCACGCGAGCTCGCTTCGATCTCGCGGATCAGCTGCATGGTGCGGGCCTTGGGTGCGCCGGTGACCGAGCCGCACGGGAAGAGCGCCCGGAAGATCTCCGTGAGCCCGACGCCGGGTCGCAGCTGCGCGGTCACGTCCGACGTGAGCTGGTGGACGGTCGGGTACCGCTCGATCCCGAGCAGGCGCGGCACGGTCACGGTGCCCGGTCGGGCGAGGCGCGCGAGGTCGTTGCGCACGAGGTCGACGATCATGACGTTTTCGGCCCGCTCCTTCGCGCTGCCGCGCAGCCGGGCCACCGCCTCGGCGTCCTCGGCGGTCGTACGGCCGCGCGGGGCGGTGCCCTTCATGGGGCGCATGAGGATCCGGTCGCCACGCAAGGAGAAGAACAGCTCCGGGCTGGCGGACGCGACCACGAACCGGCCCGTGTCCAGGTAGGCGTGGTGCGCGCCGCGCTGGCCGAGCGCCAGGTCCCGGTAGAGCTGCGTGAGGTCGCCGGTGACGGGCGCCGTCAGCCGGGTGGTGAGGTTGCACTGGTAGGTCTCGCCGGCGGCGATCCGCTCCCGCACCGTCCCGACGGCCGTGCGGTGCGCCGCGGCGTCCCACTCCGGCTCCCAGGGCCCGGCCGACAACGGCGAGCGCGGACCGTGCGCCACGACCGGCACCGGGTGCGACTCGCGGGTGAGGCCGAACCAGGCGAGCGGGAGCCCGTCGACCGGCTCGCGGGTCACGAGCGTCGGGTCGAGCCCGGCGGCGGCCTCGTAGGCCACCATCCCGAACGCCCACCAACCCTCGTCGGTACGCCGCTGCAGCTCGTCGAGCACGCCCGCGACCTCCTCCGGCCGCCACGCGACCAGCTCGGCCTCCGCACGGGCGAAGAGCCGGGCGGTACCCGCGACGAGGTCGTCGACGCGGGCCCAGGATCCGGACATGCGCGGGCTCCTCGGGAGGGCAACGGGCGGGCACCGCATGATGCCGGTTCCGGCAGCCTCCCCGCACCGACCCGCGTCACACCAGCTCGGAGTCACGCAGCTTCTGCATCCCCGCGGCCATCCGGCGCTTGACCGGCGGGAGGTGGTTGACCACCCGCAGGGCGGTGCGCTGGGCCAGCACGCTCAGCGGGCCGACGACCGGGCGGCGGGCCGTGCCGTCGTCGTTCATGAACTCCAGGGACTCCTTCACCGCCAGGGCGGAGTACCGGCGCATGAGCTCCTCGTACCCGCCGACGGCCTCGTCGCGGGTGAGGTCGCCGTCGCGGACCCGGACGAGCCGGTCCCGCAGCTCCCGGGCGTCGCGCAGCGCGGTGTTGGCGCCCGCGCCGCGGCCGGGCGTCATGGTGTGGATCGCGTCGCCGACCAGGGTGACGCTGCTGGGCTCCCACGCCGGCACCGGCTCGGACGTGCGGATGCTCAACGCCAGCGCCGCGGTCGGATCCGAGGTCGCGACCAGCTCCCGCCACCGCGGGTCCCAGTCCTCGGTGAGGGACAGGGTCGTCTGGTGCAGGTCCTCGCCGCGGCGGTCGAGGACTTCGGGCGCTGCGAGGCTGCGCGAGGTCGACAGGCCCCAGGACAGGTAGTCCGTGGTGTTGTCGTAGCGCAGCCCGGGCCAGCGCCCGATGAGCGTGGCGTCGCTGGCGCCGATGCCCTCGCGCGGGGCGCCGTCCCGCCAGGGCAGCCGCATCGCGTGGACGATCCCGAACTGTCCGCGCCGGTCGAACAGCATCGACATCCCGTCCATCGCCCGCTCGGGCAGCAGGTCGGCGTTCCGCCCGTTCAGCGCCACCTTCCCGCCGATGGCCACGAGCCCGGTCTCGGTGTGCCTCGCGTGCGGCAGGTACTGCTTCCGGACCCGGGAGTTCGCGCCGTCGGCACCGACCAGCAGGTCGCCGGTGGCGGAGTCGCCGTCCGCGAAGTGGGCGGTGACGGTGCCGTCGGCGTGCTGCTCGTAATGCGTGCACGTCTTGTCGAACGTGATCACGTCTTCCATACCGGTGAACAGCACCTGGCGCAGGGTCATCCGGCTGACGTTGTGGTCGCGGTCCTCGGGGCGGTCCCCGCTCTGCGGCAGGTCGTCGAACCGCATGCCGACCAGCTCGCGGAACCGCTCGGTGTACATCGTGAGGTAGGTGTAGGGCAGGCCCGTGGTGGCGACGAACGTGTCGAACAGGTCCCGCGGCAGGCAGGCCTTCAGCGCCCGGGCGCCGTTGGGCGAGATGCCCACCCGGTAGCCGTTGAGGCCGCCCGTGCGGGTGCGGTCCCGCTCGTAGACGGCGACCTCCATGCCCGCCTGCCGCAGGCCGTGGGCCAGGCACATCCCCCCGGTGCCCGCCCCGATCACGATGGTCCTCAGCTCTTTCGACATGGCTCCCCCCGGAGTCGTCGATCGGTGTCGTCGATCAGGTCTCGAACGTCTGCGGCTCGAACTTCTCGGCGAGTTCGAGCAGTTCCTCCCGGTCCCAGGTCAGCGCCCCGCTGCGCAGGTCGTCGACGAGGGAGGCGACCCAGCGGACGTCCGTCTCGAGCACGGCGACGGCGTACTCGCCCTCGATCAGCACGAGCCGGGGCAGGTGCCCGGCGCCGGCCAGGTCGGCGCGCAGCCGCTCGAGCTCGGCCCGGCGGCCCGCGAGCCGGGTCTCGAGCGCCTCGAGCGCCACGTCGGGCGTGATCAACGGCAGGTAGGCCAGCGCCGCGGTGAACTCCGGGAAGTCGCGGCGCGGGGCCGCGAGCATCTCGACCGTCCACTCCACCGCCGTGCGCACCCCGGCCTCGGTTGCGGTGTACACCGTGCGCTCCGGCCGGGCGTGCTCCCGCTCGGTGGCCTGCTCGACCAGCAGACCGTCCCGCACCAGCCGGTCGATCGTCTTGTACAGCTGGGACCGCTGCCCGACGTTGATCACCTGGTCCTTGCCGCGCTCACGGATCAGCTGCTGCATCCGGTACGGGTGCATCGGCCGCTCCGCCGCCAGGGCGAGTACGGCGAGGGCGAGTCCGGACCGTTGGGTCATAGTGTCGACGCTACTAGTGTCTATGACACTAAGCAAGCCTCCCGGGTTGTCGGATCCGTGCCGAGGCGCGAGAGTCCGGCCGGGAGGTGCGCGCATGGGGCTCGACGACTGGTTCCTCGGCGACGGGGAGCGGGGCAACCCCGCCTGCCGGCTGCCGGCCTGGTGCACCGGCAACGTGGTCCGCCCGCTGGTCGACGGGGCGTGCTACTTCCCGCGGCTGGTCGAGGAGGTGTCCGCACTCGGCCCGGGCGACCACCTGTTCTTCACCGACTGGCGCGGCGACGCCGACGAGCGGCTCACGCCGGACGGCCCCACGGTGGGCGAGCTGTTCGCCGCGGCCGCGCGGCGCGGCGTCGTCGTCAAGGGGCTGATGTGGCGCTCCCACTCCGACGAGCTGGCCTACAGCGAGCAGGAGAACCGGCAGCTGGGGGACGAGGTGGGCGAGGCCGGCGGGGAGGTCCTCCTCGACGAGCGCGTGCGGCGGGCGGGATCGCACCACCAGAAGCTGGTGGTGCTGCGCCGGCCCGATGATCCGGCGCGGGACGTGGCGTTCGTCGGCGGGATCGACCTGTGCCACTCCCGCCGCGACGACCACGCGCACGGCGGCGACCGGCAGGCCCTGCCGATGAACCCCGCCTACGGGGACACCCCGCCCTGGCACGACCTGCAGCTCGAGGTGCGCGGGCCGGCCGTCGGGCTGCTCGACCAGGTCTTCCGCGAGCGGTGGGAGGACCCGCACTCGCTCGACACCCACAACCCGGTCGCGCGGCTCCGCGACACCGTGCGCCACGCGGACCTGCGCGCCGACCCGCTCCCGGGGCGGCCCGCCGATCTGGGGCCCGCCGGCACGGCCGCGGTCCAGGTCCTGCGCACCTACCCGGCGATCCGCCCCGGCTACCCGTTCGCGCCCCGCGGGGAGCGGTCGGTGGCGCGCGGGTACGCGAAGGCGCTGCGCCGGGCCCGCCGGCTGATCTTCGTGCAGGACCAGTACATGTGGTCGCCGCACGTCGCGCACCTGTTCGCCGCGGCGCTGCGCCGCAGCCCCGACCTGCACCTGCTGGTCGTGGTGCCGCGGCATCCCGACGTCGACGGCCGGCTCGCGCTGCCGCCGAACCAGGTGGGTCGCTTGCAGGCGATCGAGACGTGCCGGCGGGCCGCCGCGGACCGGGTGCACGTGTTCGACCTGGAGAACCGGGACGGCACACCGGTGTACGTGCACGCCAAGGTCGCCGTGGTCGACGACGTCTGGGCCGCGGTGGGCAGCGCCAACCTGAACCGCCGCTCGTGGAGCCACGACAGCGAGCTCACCGCCGCCGTGCTGGACGAGGCCCGGGACGAGCGCGCGCCCGTCGATCCCGGCGGCCTCGGCGACGGGGCACGGACCTTCGCCCGGGCGCTGCGCCTGCGGCTGCTGCGCGAGCACCTGGAACGGACCGACGGCGGCGACGGGAACGACGGGGACGCCGACCTCGTCGACCCGGCCTCCGCCGTCCGGGCCGTCGAGGAGGCCGCGACCGCGCTCGACGACTGGCACCGCGGCGGCCGGCACGGCCCGCGCCCGCCCGGTCAGCTGCGCCACCACGAGCCCGAACGCCTCTCGCGGCCGACCAGGCTCTGGGCCGTCCCCGCCTACCGCCTGCTCTACGACCCCGACGGCCGCCCCTGGCGCGACCGTCTCCGCAACCGCTGGTGAGAGCCGCCCGGCCCGCCGGGAGGGGCGCGGCGGGCCGGGCGGGGGTCAGGTCGTGCTCACCGGGTCGCGGGCGAGACCGCGACGGGTTCCCGGTGGGCGTGGTGATGGTTCGCGTTGCGCGGCGTGGTCAGCACCTGGCGGGTGCGCTCGTCGAGCGCGAGGGAGTCCGAGAGCGCCCCGCTCGCGGCGAGGACGGTCTCCAGCGCCTCGAGCCAGTGCACGTAGTAGCTCCACGGCTCGCCGCCCTCGCCCTCCTCCCAGCGGCGGATCGACTCGACCAGCGAGAGCTGGAACTCGCTCCACTCGTAGTGGCCCTCGTGGTAGGCCGCGACCGCCATGGCGAAGGCCCGCAGCTCCCAGGGCTCCTCGAAGGACCGCGAGTCGGCGTCGCCGCCCGGCATTCCGCAGACCAGCTGCTCGACGCGCCGGCGGGCGTCGCCGAGCTCGGTCGCGTCGGGCCTCACGTGCCCACCGCCTTCACCGGGCCGACGCCGATCATCGAGTCCCGGGTGACCAGCGCCGCGAGCTCGAAGGCGCCGAGGTCCTCGGTGCCGGCCGGGCGCTGCGGCAGGACCCAGTAGCGCAGCTCTGCGCTGGAGTCCCAGATCCGGATCTCGACGTCGTCGGGAACGGGGAAGCCGAAGTCCTCGGCGAGGACCTTCCGCGGCTCGCGCACGATCCGCGCCCGGTAGGCCGGGGCCTTGTACCAGTTCGGCGGCAGGCCCAGGACCGGCCAGGGGTAGCAGGAGCAGAGGGTGCAGACGATCGCGTTGTGCACCGTGTCGGTGTTCTCCACGACGATCATGTCCTCGCCCTGCAGCCCGCCGATGCCCATCTCGGCGCACGCGGCGGTGGCGTTCTCCAGCAGCCGCGCCTTGAACTCCGGGTCGGTCCACGCCCGGGCGACGACCTGCGCGCCGAGCTGCGGCCCGACCTCGTTCTCGTAGACCTCGGCCATCCGGTCGACGGCCTCGGTGGTCATCACGCCCTTCTCGATCAGCAGGGCCTCGAGGGCCTTGACCCGCGCGGCGATCTCCTCCTGGGAGCGCAGCGGGGTGTCCGTCGGTTCGGCCATGTCAGGCTCCTTCGGGAGAGACGGGGGTGAGGTAGGGCTCCCAGACGTCGAAGTAGACGACGGCGTTCGGGTCGCCGGTCCCGTCGCCCCAGAGCTCGGTGGCGGTGAACTTCACGGTGTAGACGTGCTCGGGGCAGTCGCCGAGCCCGTTGCCCGCGGTGTCGGGGTAGATGAACGTGCCGTGCGCTCCGGTGATCACGCCGGTGCGCCCGCGGATGTACCGGGCCCGCCGGGTGTGGCCTTCGGGGCTGTCGGTCGCGACGGTCACCGTGTCGCCCACCGCGAACCTCGCGACCTTGTCGGACTCCCGGGCGGCCGGTGCGCCCGCCTTGATCGCGCCGTCGACGAAGGCCAGCAGCTCCGGGTCGCTGCGCTCGGGGAGCGGTGCGTCCGGGTTCTCCAGGTAGTACCGGGTGCGCTCCTCGAGCTCGGCCGGGTCGATCGCGCCCGCCCGCTGGGCGTAGTGCTCGACGGTGTGCGTCCAGTGCTCGTAGTAGTTCGACAGCAGGTACTCGGCCGGGTTCATCTTCTCGATGCCGTGCCGGAACTGGTCGACGTTGAAGAACCCCGCGCGGAAGCAGGTCGCGAACATCGCGAACGCGGCCTTCTCCCACTCCGCGCGGAACACGGGCTCGTCCGGGTCGGTGCGGACCGGACCGAGACCGTCCGTGCCACCGAGATCGAAGACGCCGTTCACGCGCGGCCTCCCGCCGTGGTCAGGGCCGGCGGGGCGGGGAAGCCGCCGACGGCCTGCTCGAAGGTGTGGGCGACGCGCAGGACCGTCGCGTCGTCGAACCGCTTCCCGATGATCATCAGCCCGGCCGGGAGCCCGTCGACCAGGCCCGCGGGCACGCTGACGGCGGGGTGGCCGGTGACGTCGAACGGTGCGGTGTTGCCGATCATCGACAGCGCGGTGGGCAGGTAGGTCTCCAGCGGCGCGTCGAGCGGCAGCAGCTCGCGGGCGGTGTAGGGCAGCGTCGGCATGACCAGCACGTCGTGGGCCGACAGCGCGTCGTCGTAGGCCTTGCGGAGCTCGAGGGCCAGGTTGCGGGCCATCGCGTAGTACTTCCCGCCGGCCAGCTCGAAGGTGTAGCGGCCGGAGAGCCCGACGAGCTTGACCGTCTTGGACAGGTGCGTGCCGTGGGTGAGCCGGCCGGCGGCGTAGTGGGCGATCAGCTCCGGGTCGTAGAGGCCCTGGGAGTTCATGCCGTAGCCGTTGCCGTCGAGCATCTGGAACGCCGCGCCCTCGGTGGCGATCACGTTCCACACGGCCATCGCGTCGGCGTGCCAGGGGATCGACACCTCCTCGGCTGTGAGTCCCGCCCCGCGCAGGGTCTCGACGGCGGCGCGCACCGCCTCGTCGACGCCCGGGTCGCTGACCGGGGTGCCGAAGCCCTGCCCGACCACGCCGATCCGCAGCCCGCCGGCAGGGTCGGCGAGCGCCGCGGTGTAGTCGACGGCGTCGAGCGCGGTGGGCTGGCGCGGGTCGAGCCCGTCGACCCCGGCCAGCACGGTGAGCATCGCGGCGGCGTCGGCGACGGTGCGGGTCATCGGGCCGAGGTGGTCGATGGTCTGCTCGATCGGGAACGCGCCGGTGTAGGGCACCAGGCCGTGGGTGGGCTTGTGCCCGACCCCGCCGCAGAACGCGCTCGGGATGCGCACCGACCCGCCCTGGTCACCGCCCACCGCGAGGTCCACCGCGCCGGTGACCACGAGCGCCGCGCTGCCCGACGACGAGCCGCCGGCGTTGCGCGCGGGATCCCACGGGTTGCGTACCGGGCCCGGGTGGGAGGTGAAGCTGGCCCCGGAGAAGCAGAGGTCCTCGCACACCGACTTGCCCGCGACGGTCGCGCCGGCCGCCAGCAGCCGGGTGACGACGGTGGCGTCGCGGGTCGGGACGAACCCCTCGACGGTGCGGGAGCCGTTCATCATCGGCACGCCGGCCACGGTGATGTTGTCCTTGACCGCCACGGTCTTCCCGGCCAGCGGGCCCTCGGCCGCGCCGGGGATCGAGGTGGTCACGTACCAGGCGCCGAGCGGGTTGTCCGCCGGCTGCGACCAGGCCCGGTCCGGCGCGGCCGGGGCGGTCGCGGCGTAGAGCTCCTCGACACGCTCGGTGGCGGCCAGGGTGGCCGCCACCGCCGGGGCGTACTCGGCCAGCTCGGTCTCGGACAGCCCGAAGGCGTGGTGCTCGTTCAGCGCCGCCAGCCGGGCGGCATCGGGGGGAGGGATCGCCACGTGCACTCCTCGGGTCGGGTGGATCCGCCCGAGGACGCTAGGGACTCCCGTGGAGTCATGTCAACGGTTCTTGACGCGTTGACGCGGTGTTTACCCCGCGACGTCGGCCGGACACAGGGCGGCGAAGCTCGTCCCGCGGGCCTCGGCCAGGTAGAGCTGCTGCTGCACCAGGTCGGTGCCGTCGAGCGTGACCGTGCCGCGCGGGAACTCGTAGCGCCCTACGCGCATCGCGTCGGCGACCGGGCCCGGGTCCGTGGTGCGGGCACGCCGGGCGGCCGACGCCCACATGTGGATCGCCTCGAACACGGACTCGGTCAACGTGGACAGCGGCGGGGCCCACGGCCCGAAGGTCGCGCGGTAGCGCTGCAGCAGCGTGCCGTTGCCCTCGGTGTCGAGCTGCTGGAAGTACCCGGAGACCCCGTGGATCCCCGTGGCGGCCCGGGCGCCGACCCGCTCCAGCGTCACCTCGTCGAGCGCCGGGCCGAGGCTCAGCGCGTGGTCCCGCAGCCCCATGGCGTGGCACTGCCGCTCGAACGCGGCGGAGTCCGCCCCCACGAACGAGTTGAGCACGACGTCCGCCCCCGAGGCTGCGATCGTCTCGACGATGGGCGCGAAGTCCTCGGTGCCGAGCGGCGCGTACCGCTCGCCGACCAGCTCGGCGCCCACGGCGGGGAGCACTGCCCGCGCGGCCGCGTTGACCTGCCGGGGCCACACATAGTCGTTGCCGGCGAGGAACCAGCGACGGCCCCCGGCCGCGCGCATCAGCGGGGCGGCCGCGGCGGCCAGCTGGCGGGCCGGCCGCTCACCGAGCCGGATCCGCAGCCGGCTCTCCCCGCCGCCCTCGTTCATGTGCGACTGGACGACGAGGGCCCCGGAGTCGCCGAGGGCGGCCGACACCGCGTCGTAGGTGGCCGAGGTGGTCATCGTGAAGACGGTCGAGCAGCCCGAGCGGACGAGCCGCAGTGCCTCGACGGCGCCGGTGGCGGGATCGGTCGCGTCGTCGGCGACGAGCAGTTCGACGGGCTTGCCGGCGACCCCGCCGTCGCCGTTGATCTCCTCGAGGGCGAGGGTCGCCACGTTCTCGGTGGCGGCGGCGAAGAGGCTGCCCGGCCCGGACTTGCTGGTCAGCAGGCCGATCCGGGGCCCCGCCGCGGTACCCGGCCGGACCGGCAGGCCCTGCCGGCGCATCAGCCACTCCAGCCCGCGTTCGTCGATCTCGGCGTGCAGCCTGATCCGGGTCCCGCCGGGCGCCGGGGTGAACCGGAGCCGGATCCGGCCGCGCCAGGGCTGGTCGTGGCTCACGGTCAGCGAGGTGGGTCGGCGCAGTGCGCTGATCCGGCCGAGGACGTCGACGGGCCCTGCCCCGCCCAGCGGGACCCGCAGTGTGACGACGGCGCCGACGGCGATTCGGTCGCAGGCGGCGTCGAACAGCCAGCCCGCCCCGCTGCCGCCGCCGAAGCGGTCGAACACCACCTCGGGTGGGACGGCGGCGAACTCCTCGGCCGAGACCGCGACGGTCCCCACTGCTACCCCGCCCTCACCCGGTGCCTGCTCATCCCGCCTCCGCGGCCCCCTCGGTGTCGGTCCTGCCGGTGTCGGTCCTGCCGGTGTCGGTCCTGCCGGTGTCGGCCCCGCCGGACTCCGGCGGCCGATTCTCCACGGTCGCGCGCACGTCGTGAAGGGACTGCTGGAACAGGCCCTGTAGCAGCGTCAGGACCTCGGCCGCCGAGCCGGTCGGGTCGACGGCGTAGTACCGGAAACGGCCGGCCCGGCGCTCGGTGACGAGCCCGGCCACCCGCAGCACGCGCAGGTGCGTCGACACGGCGGTGCGCCCGACGCTGGTGATGCGCTCGGCCAGGGCGCCGGCGCTGCACTCGTCCTCCTCCGCCAGCACGGCGAGGATCTCCCGCCGCACCGGGTCGGCGAGGGCGTCGAACGCCAGGTCGCGCCGCTCGGCGCGGCCCGACGTGTCACTGTCCGATGACATGAGCCCACGATAGCCGAGCGGAGATCGGCGCGGCGGCGACCGCGTCGCAGGGCGTCGTCGCGCCCGGGGCGATCCACTGCAGAGAGAGGTCGAGCGAGCGACGAATCGTCGGCACGGCCTGTCGCTCGTGGTCCGGCGCGGCCGCATCGGAATCGAGGGTGCAGAAGAATTTCGGGCGTTCTGTGGCAGCCGGGGAATGCGATGAACAATGGCGGGATCGGCCACGACGCCGCACATTCTCATGGACTCCGCTCGCCGATGATGATCGGCACGGAACGGTGGTGCCGCGGAGCGCGGCTCCCGCGCAGATCGTCCGCCGACGATCTGCGCGGGAGTCCCTGCGCCCCGGCACCCCCAGACGGGGCGCGTCCGGACCGCGGCTCATCCGTCGAGTCGGGCTCTCCGGATACGGTTAGCCCGGATGTGCTCTGCCGCAGGCAGACCTACTGACCTTGCCCCTACTTGCAGCCGGGGGTCGTGGTGGTCTGACCCGGCGGATGGCACTTCGCGTTGCCGTCGTGCGGGCCCGCCGAACTGTTGCCCGGACCGAAATCAGGATCTGCGAATGCGGCCCCTGCCCCGCCGACCGTGAGACCTGCGGCGATCAACACCGCAGCGATCACCCTTCGAATCATTACGCCTCCCGTCGACCGTCTTTCCCGTCGCCACCGGTGGCGCAGGAACGGTAGCGCCGTACCCTTGTGGCGACAAGGGTCTGCGGGCGGAAAAATGCGGAAGGGAAGAGAAGGGAAAGTGATCAGGGGGCCGGCCCGTGCGCTCCGACGCTCCGTGGAACGGTGTCCGCGCCCCCGACGAGCCTCAGCCCACCTCGTCCTCGAGGCTGAGCACGTGCCCCATCCGCTCCTGCTTGGTGCGGAGGTAGCGGAGGTTGTGCGGGGAGGGGGCGGAGGGCAGGCCCACCCGGCCGACGATCTCGAGCCCGTAGCCGTCGAGCCCGCCGTACTTGGCGGGGTTGTTGGTGATCAGCCGCAGCCGGGTGATGCCGAGGTCGGCGAGGATCTGGGCGCCCACGCCGTAGGAGCGGGAGTCGACGGGAAGGCCCTGGGCGGTGTTGGCGTCGACGGTGTCGAGCCCGCTCTCCTGGAGCGCGTAGGCGCGGATCTTGTGGGCGAGCCCGATCCCGCGGCCCTCGTGCCCGCGCAGGTAGACCACCGCGCCGGCGCCCTCGGCGGCGATGGCGCGCAGGGCCTGCTCGAGCTGGGCGCCGCAGTCGCAGCGCAGCGAGCCGATGATGTCGCCGGTCAGGCACTCGCTGTGCACCCGCACCAGGGCGCCGCCGGCGGACCGGCTCGCCGCGACGGCGTCGCCGTACACGAGCGCCAGGTGCTCGGTGCCGTCGAGCGTGGACCGGTAGGCGGCGGCCCGGAACTCGCCGAACACCGTGGGCATCGCGGAGGTGGCGACGTGCTCGACCAGCTGCTCGGTGGCCCGCCGGTGCCGGACGAGGTCGGCGATCGCGAGGACCGGCAGGTCGTGCTCGGCGGCGAAGGCGCGCAGCCGCTCGCCGCGGGCCATGGAGCCGTCCTCGTCGACGATCTCGCCGATCACGCCCACCGGCTCCTGCCCGGCGAGGCGCAGCAGGTCGACGGCGGCCTCGGTGTGCCCGGCCCGGACGAGGACGCCGCCCTCGCGGGCCCGCAGCGGGAAGACGTGCCCGGGGCGGCGGAGGTCGTCCGGCCGGGTCGCGCCGTCGGCGAGCGCGCGCAGGGTCCGGGCGCGGTCGGCGGCGGAGACGCCGGTACCCGCGTCGCGATGGTCGACGGTCACGGTGAACGCGGTGCCGTGGGCGTCGCTGTTGTCGGTGACCATCTGCGGCAGGCCCAGGGCGTCCGCCCGGGCGGCCGGCATCGGGGCGCACACGATCCCGGTGGTGTGCCGCACCACGAACGCGAGCTGCTCGGGGGTGGCGGTCGCCGCCGGCAGGATGAGGTCGCCCTCGTCCTCGCGGTCGGCGTCGTCGGTCACGATGACCATCCGGCCGGCGGCGAGTGCGGCCACGGCCCGCTGCACGGCGCGCGTGGACGGCAGGGCGGGAGTCGGAGACGTCATCGTCGGTTCCTCACGGTCGGATGCCCACCCGGGAAGGGCGGACCGTCGAGCACACGTCGACGGTAGAAGAGCACGGGCCGCTCCGACTATCCGTTGTGAGCCGACTCCTATCCGTGCAGCGCGGGCCGTTCGGGGGAGACCCCGGACACATTCGCGGTGCGGCTGTCCGGCGGCGGTCCGCGGATATCCGTGCCCGCCGCCGCGGCCTACCGTCCCCCGGCATGGACGAGACGCACACCGAGGTGCCCCCGCCGGTCGCCCCCACCCGCATGCGCGAGGTGCTGGGACATTTCGCGTCCGGCATCGTCGTGGTCACGGCGATCACGCCGGACGGGCCAGCCGGCTTCACCTGCCAGTCGTTCAGCTCGCTGTCGCTCGATCCGCCGCTGGTGTCCTTCAGCCCGGCCCGGACGTCCACCACGTGGCCCCGGATCCGCGAGGCGGGCGCCTTCTGCGTGAACGTCCTCGCCGACGGGCACGAGGAGCTCAGCACGGCCTTCGCCCGGTCGGGCGCCGACAAGTACGCCGGCGTCGAGTGGACACCCGCCCCTTCCGGCGCCCCGCGGCTCGACGGCGTGGCGGCCTGGATCGACTGCACCCTCGCCGACGAGTTCCCCGGCGGCGACCACACGATCGTCGTCGGGCGGGTACGGGACCTGGGGGCCGACCCGTCCCGGGCGCCGCTGCTGTTCCACCGCGGCGCCTACGGCATCAGCGCGTGACGGACGCCCGGCCGCGCGGGCGGTTCGGGCCGCCCGCGCGGTGCAGGTTGCTCGGCAGGTCGTGGCCGACGGCCCGCTCGGCGACCCGAGCCGCGTCCAGGGCCGCGGTGAGGTCCAGCCCGGTGTCCACGCCGGACTCCTCGAGCAGGTAGACGACCTCCTCGGTCGCGATGTTGCCGCTCGCGCCCGGGGCGAAGGGGCAGCCGCCGAGCCCGCCGACGGAGGCGTCGATCGCCGTGACGCCGGCCTGGGCCGCGGCGAGCACGCAGGCCAGGCCCGCGCCGCGGGTGTCGTGGAAGTGCACGCCGACCTCGATGCCCGGAACGGCCGTGCGCACGGCGTCGAGCAGCTCGACGACCCGGCCGGGCACGGTGGTGCCGATGGTGTCGCCGAGGCACAGCTCGTCGGCCCCGAGCTCCACCGCCCGCCGGGCGATCTCGACGGTGCGCTCCACAGGGGTGCGGCCGTCGAAGGGGCAGTCCCAGGCCACGGCGATGATCGCCTCCAGCCGCCCGCCCGCGCCGTGGGTCAGCGCG
Organism: Pseudonocardia sp. NPDC049154; assembly: GCF_040648315.1. NCBI lineage: Bacteria > Bacillati > Actinomycetota > Actinomycetes > Pseudonocardiales > Pseudonocardiaceae > Pseudonocardia > Pseudonocardia sp. NPDC049154. The sequence goes on along the minus strand of NZ_JBEZDN010000020.1, from coordinate 67,664 downwards.
GCGATGTCGGCCACGGCCTCGACGGCCTCGTCGGTGGTGCGGCGGGCGTTCGCGAGGGAGTGCCCGTCCGAGGCCGAGACGACGTACTCGAGGTTCGCCATCCCGGCCGCCACCGCACGTCGGGCCCCGCCGCGCCCGGCGACGAGCGCCGAGAAGTGCAGCTCGGGCCAGCGGTGCAGCTCGCCGACGAGCTGTTCGGCGTCGGCGAGCGCGGGCACCGCCTGCGGGGAGACGAACGACGTGACCTCGACCCGGCGCACCCCGGTCGCGGCGATCGCGTCGAGCAGGGTGAGCTTGGCGGCGAGGGGGATCGGGGCCTCGAGCTGGAGACCGTCGCGCAGGCCGACCTCGCGCAGGTCCACGGAGCGGGGCAGGGAGAACACGGGTACCTCGATTCGGACGATGCGAGCGACGCGGCGGGTCAGACGACGCCGGCGGCGCGCAGGGCGTCGAGCTCGGCGGGATCGAGGCCGAGGAGCCCGGTGTAGACCTCGGCGTTGTGCGTCCCGGGCTCCGGCGGCCCGGCCCACCGGACGCCGCCGGGGGTACCCGTGAGCACCGGCATCACCCCGGGACCGAGGACGTCCTTGCCGATCGCCTCGTCGAAGTGCGGCACGAGCATGTCGCGGGCCCGGAACTGCGGGTTCGCCACCACCTCGGCCACCGTGTCCACCGGCCCGACGACCACACCGGCCTCCTCGAGCAGCCGGGTCAGCTCGTCGGCGTCGTGCCGCCCGGCCCACTCGGCGACGATCGCGTCGATCTCGTCCTGGTGCTCGCCGCGGGGCACGTGCGTGGCGAACCGCGGATCGGACACGAGGTCCTCGCGGCCCATCGCGGTGCAGAGCCGGGCGAACACGGTGTCCTGGTTGGCCGCGATGATCAGCCAGCGGCCGTCGCGGCTGCGGTAGAGGTTCGACGGCGCGAGCTTGTCGAGCCGGGTGCCCGACGGCTGCCGGACCAGGCCCGTGGCGTCGTAGTCCGGGATCACGGACTCCAGCATCGCCAGGCACGCCTCGGCCAGCGCGACGTCGACGACCTGGCCCTTCCCCCGGCGGGGGCCCTGCTGCCCGCGGGCGAGGAGGGCGGCGAGCACGCCCTGCATCGCGAACATCCCGCCCAGCGAGTCGCCGATCGACAGCGCGGCGCGCGGCGGAGGCCCGCCGGGGAAGCCGTTGAGGTACCGCATGCCGCCCGCCGCCTCGGCCACGGACGCGTAGCCGGGACGACGGCTGAGCGGGCCGGTCTGCCCGTATCCGGAGACCCTGGCGAGGACCAGTCCGGGGTTGCGGGCGGAGAGCACGTCGTAGCCCAGGCCCCAGCGCTCCAGCGTGCCGGGGCGGAAGCTCTCGACCACGACGTCCGCGGTGTCGACCAGGCGCAGGAAGAGCTCGCGGCCCTCGACGCGGCGCAGGTCGAGGGTGATGCACCGCTTGTTGCGGGCGTGCACCGTCCAGAAGAAGTGGTGGCCGTCCTGCTCGGCCTGGCCCCACACGCGCAGCGGGTCGGGCCGGTCCGGGGCCTCGACCTTGATCACGTCCGCGCCGTGGTCGGCGAGCAGCCGGCCGCAGAAGGGACCGGCGATGAGCGTGCCGAGCTCCAGCACCCGCACGCCGTTCAGGGCGCCGGGCTCGGGGTCGGTGGTGTCGTCGTCGAGCACGTCGGTGACGGTAGGAGGCGCGGGGCGACCCGGCTATCCGATGGCGGTGACCCGATATCCGCCGAGCGCTAATCCGAAAATTGCCGGGGACGGGCGAGCGGGACTGGCCGGCGTGTGGACGTCGGTGCCGGGACGGGGACGGGCTGGCTGGGCTGGTCAGGCTGCGGGTTCGAGGGTGACTTTGTAGCCGAGGGCTTCGAGTTGGTGGACGTGGTTGCGTCGTTTGCGGTCCGGGCTGATGCGGTTGTCGTAGAAGTCTGGGCCGAGGTCGTGGAAGCGGGTGTGGGGGTCGGAGAGGAGGTGCCAGATGATCACCAGGATCGAGCGCCCGACGGCGACGATGGCTCGCTTCTTCCCGCGGCGGCGGGCGAGGCGCCGGTAGCGTTCACCGAGGAAGGTGTTGGTCTTCCCGGCGCTGACCGCGGCTTCGCCCAGGACTCGGGCCAGGTAGGGGTTGGGCGTGGCCGGTGGCGCCGCGGCCCTTGTTCTTCCCGGCCGACTCCTTGACCCCGGGCGCGAAACGGGCCCAGGAACACAGGTGTGCCGCGGTCGGGAACCGGGACATGTCGGTACCGATCTCGGCGATCACCACGTGTGCGGCGGTCAGACCGACCCCGGTGATCTCGTCCAGGCGTGCCACCGTCTCAGCGAAAGGGGTGATCAGCTCCTGGATCCGGGACTCGACCGCGGCGATGTCAGCGGCGGCTTCGTCGATCCGGGCCAGCATCGTGGCCAGCAGGAATGCGTGATGAGCGGTGAACCGGCCGATGAAGGCCTGCTCCAGCAGTGGGATCTTGGCGCGCATCCCGGTCCGGGCCAGCTGGGCCAGCACCGCCGGGTCACGCTCGCCGGCGATCAACGCAGCCATCATTTCCCGTCCGGACACCCCGAAGATGTCCGAGACCACGCAGGACAGCTTGATCTGGGCGTCCTCGAGGAGCTTCTCGACCCGGTTCTTCTCCGCGGTCCGCGCATGACCAGGTCGGCGCGGTAGCGGGTCAGGTCGCGCAACAGGCGGATCGGTGCGGGCGGCACGAAACTGGCCCGGATCATCTGGCGCTCGGCGATCTTGGCGAGCCAGACCGCGTCGAGTCTGTCGGTCTTCGGCCTACCCGGCAGGTGCTTGACGTCCTTGGCGTTGACCAGCCACGGATCCAGGTCCTGGGCTTCGAGCAGGTAGAACACCGGCTTCCAGTAGTCCGAGGTCGCCTCCATGACCACCCTGGTCACGCCGAGCTCGCGGAGTCGATCAGCGAGGGCCAGCAGGGAGCGGGTCATCGTGGAGTACGTGGCGACCTCCTGAACACGGCGTGGCGGGTGGTCGGGATGGGGCACCCGGATACAGGCCACCAACTCGGACTTGCCGATGTCGAGGGCCGCGACCCGTTCGATGATCTCCTCGGAGTCGTCGCTGTCGTGCAGCATCACCCGCTCCTCCCACCATCTGAGGGTGGTCGCCCGCAGGAGCTGCGTTGGACAGGCGAAGCTAATCCGCGTGCTCGAAGCGTCACTGAAGGGCCCACGAGCAGCTCCCGGCGCCCGACTAGCCCACGACCTCGACGGCCATAGAGCAACGACGTCAGCGAGCGACCACCCCCATTTTCAGCCCGGAACGGGCCGCCCACCAGGGCGATCAGGGACTAGCCCGCCCGTTCCCGCAGCGTCTCCCGCGGCAGCTCGCCGAACCGCTCCCGGTACTGCTGGGCGAAGCGGCTCTGGTGGAAGAAGCCCCAGCGCAGCGCCACGTCCGTGACCCGGGTCGACGCCGGGTCGCAGCGCAGCAGCTCGGCGCGGACGTGGTCGAGCCGGATGCGGCGCAGGTGGTTCATCGGCGACTCGCCGAGCTCCTGCTGGAAGGTCGCGTGCAGGGTGCGGACGCTCATGCAGCCCACGCGGGCCAGCTCCTGCGGCGTGAGCGGCTCGTCGGCGTGCTGCTCCATGTAGTCGAGGACGGGACGCAGCCGCCCCGAGCGGGCGGGGTCGGCGGGAGCGAGGAGGGCGTCGGTGTACTGGTGCCGGCCCGCGTGCAGCAGCTGCGTCATCACGAACGCCTCGTACTGCTCGCGCGCGATCGGCATCTCGGCCAGCCCGCCGGGGCGGTCCAGCTCGCGCACGAAGAACTCGACCGACGCCAGCAGGGGTGCGGCCGGCCGCGGTGGTCAGGTCGATCCCGTAGTCGAAGTCCAGCACCTCGTGCACCGGCCGGTTGAGCTGCTCGCTCAGGTGGTCCTCCAGGCTGCGCCGCGGGATCTTGAGGATCAGCTGCTCGGCGTCGGGGGACCACCGCACGGTGTTCTCCTGGTCCGGCAGCAGCACGATGCCGCTGGACCGCGCCGCGGTGGTGGCGCGCCCGCCGTCCGTCCGGTTGGCCTCGGTCCGGCCCTCCGTCGTCAGGTTGACGTGGTAGCAGTCCTCGGTCGGCGGCATGACGAGCTTGGCCGCCGACTTGTAGGTCAGGTAGCCCAGCGTGAACAGCCGGTCCGAGGTGGCGTTGAGGGTCATCTCGAGCCGGTCGTCCGGCGCGGTCAGGCGGTGGTCGAGGTACACCCGGGTCACGGCCTCGCGGGCCTCGTCCAGGCTGCGGGTGTCCAGGACCGGGTAGCGCGTGAGACGGGCGGGAGGGACCTGCACGGGCTCGGCAGCGGCCTCCATCCGGACACCTCCTCGTGTCGTGGGCGCGGCGCGCTCCCTCACCGCGCGGCGGGCGGCGGGGGAGCCGCCCGATCAAGGCGCCTCCGACAGTAGGGAACCGCGGGCGGCCACTACTAGCCCGAGAGCGCAGCGCGCTATCCGCTGAGTGCAGCGCCGGACGTCCCCGGTGTGCCCCTGATCTCGCACGGAACGGCTCCGCGACTGCGGTCCGCGGATATCGGCGCCCCCGCCGGATCCCTAGCGTCCCTCGTCGTCCGCCGCCGGATCCCGCGGCCGCACCCCGCACCAGTGGAGAAGGAGAGGTCGATGACGACATCCCTCGAGGAGCTGAAGCTCTTCATCGGCGGCAAGCCCGTCGACGCCCGCTCGGGCCGCACGTTCGAGTCCCTCAACCCGTACACCGGCGAGCCGTGGGCCCGCCTCGCCGACGGCGGCCCGGAGGACGTCGACGAGGCCGTCGCCGCCGCCCGCGCCGCGTTCGAGGGCGAGTGGGGCGCGATGACCGGCTTCCAGCGCGCCGCGATCATACGGAAGTGCGGGGACGCGATCGCCGCCAACGCCGAGCGCCTCGCCCGCCTGGAGGTCAACGACTCCGGGAAGCTGCTGCGCGAGATGCTCGGCCAGCTGAAGTCGCTGCCGCAGTGGTACTACTACTTCTCCGGGCTGGCCGACAAGGTCGAGGGCCGGACCGTGCCGCCGGTCAACCCGAACTACTTCGGCTACACCACCCGCGAGCCGGTCGGGGTGGTCGGCGCGATCACCCCGTGGAACTCGCCGCTCCTGCTCCTGACGTTCAAGCTGGCCCCGGCCCTGGCCGCCGGCTGCACGATGGTCGTCAAGCCGTCGGAGCACGCGCCCGCCTCGACCGTCGCGTTCGCCGAGGTCCTGCACGAGGCGGGGCTGCCGGCCGGCGTGCTCAACGTCGTCACGGGCTGGGACCGGTCGACCGGCGAGGCGCTGTCGACGCACCCGGGCATCGACAAGGTCGCCTTCACCGGCTCGTCGGCGACCGGCGCGAAGGTCGCCCAGGCCGCGGTGGCCAACTTCAACCGCGTCACCCTGGAGCTGGGCGGCAAGTCCCCGCAGATCGTCTTCCCCGACGCGGACCTCGACGCCGCGGCGAACGGCCTGGTCGCCGGCGTGTTCGCGGCCACCGGGCAGACCTGCATGGCGGGATCCCGGCTCATCGTGCACGCCGACGTGCACGACGCCCTGGTCGAGAAGGTCGTCGCCCGCGCGGACGCCATCGTGCTCGGCGACCCCACCGAGGCCGGCACCGAGATGGGCCCGGTCGCGAACCGGCCGCAGTACGAGAAGGTCCTCGGGTACCTGCAGGGCGCGGCCGCGGAGGGCGCCACGTTCGCCTGCGGCGGCGAGCCCGACGCCGAGCGGGGCGGGTTGTTCGTCAGGCCCACCGTGGTCACCAACGTGACGCCGGAGAACACGATCGTCCGCGAGGAGGTGTTCGGGCCGGTCCTGGCCGCCTACACGTTCACCGACGAGGACGAGGCCCTCAAGCTGGCCAACGACACCCCCTACGGGCTGGCCGGCGCGGTCTGGACCAAGGACGTGCACCGTGCCCACCGGGTCGCCGGCAAGCTCCGCGCGGGCACCGTGTGGATCAACGCCTACCGGGTGATCGCCCCCAACATGCCCTTCGGCGGCTTCGGCGCCAGCGGCATCGGCCGCGAGAACGGTGTGGACGCGATCAACGAGTACACCGAGAACAAGTCCGTGTTCGTCGAGCTCACCGGCGGTACCCGCGACCCCTTCCAGCTCGGCTGACCCACCCAGTGGCGAACGGCACTCTCGCTCACACCTGGTGAGCGAACGGCCCGTTCGCGCGCCCCTGCCCGTTCCGCACGAACGGCACTCTCGCTCACCAGGTGTGAGCGAGGGTGCCGCTCGTTCCCCCTGCCCTGGAGATGATCATGACCGTGACCGCCAACGAGCGCCTCGGCCTCGCCCCCACCGACCCCCGGCCGGCGAGCGAGACCCAGCCCGCGGCCGACCGCACCGAGACCAACCCGCTGTTCGGCGACCAGAAGATGAAGCTGGGCCTGTTCGGCACCAACTGCTCGTACGGGCTGATCATGAGCCACGCCCCGTCGAGCTACGAGATCACCTGGGAGCACACCAAGGAGATCGCGCAGCGGGCCGACCGGCTCGGGTTCGACGTCCTGGTCCCCGTCGCCCGGTGGAAGGGCTTCGGCGGGTCCACGAACTTCAACGGCAACTGCTTCGAGACCTACACCTGGGCGGCCGGGGTCGCCGAGGCGACCGAGCGCATCGCGGTCGCCGCGACGTCGCACCTGCCGACGATGCACCCGATCGTCGCAGCCAAGCAGGCGACCACGGTCGACCGCATCTCCGGCGGCCGGTTCGCGCTCAACATGGTGATGGGCTGGGTGCCGCCGGAGATGGAGATGTTCGGCTCCGAACAGCGCGAGCACGACGAGCGCTACGCCTACGGGCAGGAGTGGCTGGACTTCGTGAACAAGCTCTGGACCGAGCAGGGCACCTTCGCGATCCACTCGAGGTACTTCGACGCCGAGCTGCTCGAGGCCTACCCCAAGCCCCACCAGGGCCCGCGGCCCGCGCTGCTCAACGCCGGCAACTCGCCGTCGGGCATCGAGTTCTCGGCGAGGAACGTCGACTTCAACTTCGCCTCCCTGGACACGCTGGAGAACATCAAGGCGTACGTGGAGAAGGTGAGGTCCAAGGCCCGGGACGACTACCAGCGCGAGATCCACGTCATGACCTACGGCCTGGTCGTCTGCCGGGACACCGAGGAGGAGGCCAAGCGCGCCTTCCAGCAGGTCGTCGACGAGGGCGACTGGGGTGCGGCGGGCAACGTCATCAAGATCGCCGGCTCCGGCGCGTCGCAGTCCTTCGACCACGCGGTGAAGGAGATGCAGGAGCGGTTCATCGCGGGCTGGGGCGGCTACCCGATCGTCGGCACCCCCGAGCAGGTCACCGAGGAGCTGGGCAGGCTCAACGAGGCCGGCATGGAGGGCATGATCTTCGGGCTCATCGACTACAACGAGGAGCTCAAGTACTTCGGCGAGAACGTGATGCCGCTGCTCAAGCAGGCCGGCCTGCGCCACTGACCGGTACTGGCCTCCCTGCCGACCCGGCCTGGTGCCGGGTCGGCAGGGCAGTTGCGACTGGCACGAGGCGGTCGTGCAGGGGACGGCAGTGTGACGGTCGCGCTGATCGCGGTGCCGGGCGTTGTCGCTCGGCACCGCAAGATCGGTGTGGGTGGGCAGTGGTGGTTGTCCCTGGAGCACTGGCGGCACTCCCGCGGCGATCATGCTCGGTGCGCGGGTGGTCCGGGCCGTCGGTCTGGTTCCATGATCGCTGTCAGTGTGCCGGGACGGTCGTACCGGGAGCAGTGGCGTCACTCTCGCAGCGATCATGGAAGTGTCCGGGCTGTCGGCCCGCTCCATGATCGCTGCGAGCGGGACGTGGTGGTCGTGCTCAGAGCGCTGGCGACACTCTCGCGGTGATCACAGGAACCAGTGGAGGCCCGCCGACTAGCCTCGACCCCGTGGCTGTGCAGCGGCCGGGTCCCGCCCGGTGGGTCTGGTACGCGGTCGGCGGGCGGTTGCCGGAGCGGTACCGCGAGTGGGTGCTGTACGACGCGACCTGCCCGACCTGGGTGGCGCGGCACCTGCTGCGCACGGCGGTCCCGCTGACGCTCGTCTCGGTGCCGATCCTGCTGTTCGTGCCCGGGCCGCTGTGGGTGCGGCTCTGCGGGTTGCTGCTGGGCTGGTTGGTCTCCGCCCAGTTCGCGATCTTCCTGCTGCACGACTCGGTGGACCACCGCGTGCGCAGGGCGGGCTATCCGCCGGGCCACGCGCAGGTCGTGCGCGATGCCGCGGCTCGCGCAGTCCGGGAGCGCGCCCGGACCCGGTACGACTCCCGGTACCGGTAGACCCGGCGAGAAGCCTCGCGTCAGCCGACGGCCTTCCAGAACGCGTGGGTCACGGGCGCGCCGGTGGGGTCGGGCCACATCGCCTGGGTGAGCAGGATGCCGGTGAGGTCGCGGGCGGGGTCGTTGCGCCAGGAGCTGCCGAGGCCGCCGTCCCAGCCGTAGCGGCCGTCCGGCCCGACGGTCATGCCGAGGCCCCACCCGCCGTCCCCGAGGAAGAGCCGCGCACCCGCGCGCTGCTCCTCGGGCAGCCGGTCGCGGGTCATCGCCTCGACCGTCTCCGGGCGCAGCACGGGGGCGCCGCCGCGGCGCAGCATGCGGGCGAAGGCCAGCAGGTCGTCGAGCGTGGAGACCAGCCCGCCGCCGCCGGACTCGAACTCCGGCGGCCGGGCCCACCGGCCGTCGACCGGGTCGAACACCTCTCCTCCCCGCCACTGCGGCTGGAAGCGGTGCAGCTGTGTGGGCGGCACCGAGAACCCGGTGTCGACCATGCCGAGCGGGCCCAGCACGCGCTCCGTCAGTAGCGCGCCGAGGCTCGTGCCGGCGGCGCGGGCGATCAGGACGCCCAGCGCGTCGGACCCCGTGTGGTAAAGCCAACGCTCGCCCGGCGCGGCCAGCAGCGGGAGGGTGCCCAGCCGGCGCAGCCACTCGTCGGGCGGCGGGACGGGATGCGAGCCCGGCGGGCCGTCGCCGCCGAGCCGCGCGTCGGCGTAGGCACGCTGCCAGGGCAGGGTCCCCGGTTCCAGCGGGGGCACGCCGAGCCCGGACCGGAACGTCAGCAGGTCCTCGACGGTGATCGGCCGCGCCGCGGGCACGGTGTCCGCCAGCTCAGCGGCCTCGGACCGCAGGACCCGGCGGTCGGCGAGCTCGGGGAGCAGCCGGTCCACGGGCTCGTCGAGCCGGATCGTGCCCGCCTCGACCAGCGTCAGGGCGGCGACGGCGGTGATCGGCTTCGAGATCGAGGCGATCCGGAAGAGCGCGTTGCGGCGCAGGGGAGGGCCGCCGGGCCCGGTCCCGCCCAGCACGACCACCTCCAGCTCACTCCCGCGCTCGACGCCGGCGACGACCCCGGGCACCGAGCCGTCGGCCACGTACGGGGTGAGGGCGTCCGTGAGGCTGCTCATGCAGGGCCGACCCTCGGGAGCCCCGGGACTCATCGGGTCGCGTGCACGGTGAGCAGGAGGTCGTCCGGCGCGGGCGGCTCGTCCGAGTGCCCGGACCGGACGACGACCTCGGAGAACCCGGCCGCGCGGACCGCCGCGGCGATCGAGTCGGCCGACCAGAAGCGGCGCACCCAGCGGTTCAGCTCGGTGTGCACCAGCACGCCGTCGACGAACAGCTCGTAGATCCCCACGCCGTGCTCGAGGCCGGTAGCGGGGTCGATCCGGTTGCCGCCGCGGGCGGTGATGACGGCGCCGTCGGGCCGGATCCACCAGGTGGTGGGGTCCGGCGCGCCGGCCGGCTCCGGGCCGGTCTCGACCTCGAAGTGGAAGATGCCGCCCTGGAGCAGGTGCCTCCGGACGGCGGTGAGCGCGCGGGCCACCTCGTCGTCGCCGGCGACCAGGCCCCAGGACCCGGCGGCGCAGAACGCGGCCCGGTACCGGCGGCGCAGCCGCAGGTTCTCCGCGCGCTGCTCGTGCAGCCGCCCCGACACGTCGAGCCCCTGCACCGCGGCGTGCTCGCGGCAGGCGTCGAGCATGGACGGGGAGGCGTCCACCCCGTCGACGTCGACGCCGGCCGCGAGCAGGGGCAGCAGGAACCGCCCGCTCCCGCACATCAGTTCCAGCACGGGCTCCGCCGCCCCGACCGCGGTGAGCAGGTACGCGAGCTCGTCGGCCGGTGCCACCGGCTTGTCCAGGTCGTACGCCTGGGTGAGCAGGTCCCGGTACTCCGCCCGGTAACCGGTCGTCCGCTCGCTCGGCTCCACCCGGGCATCGTCGGGGCGGGGCGCGGCCCGCGTCACTCCCGCATCCGGAGCAGCGGCTATGCGACGTGCAGCCAGACCGACGTGTCCTGCGGGAGCAATCCGTCGTCGGTCAGTGGGCCGCTGGCCAGCAGCACCTCGGCGCCCTCGGGGAGGGCGAACGGCTCGGCGTCGACGTTGAGCAGCAGCGCGAAGCCGGGGTCGCGGGCGAAGCCGAGGGCGCCGGGAGGGACGTCGAGCCAGGTCAGCGGCCCGTCGCCCAGTGCGGCCGTCTCGCGGCGGATCCGCAGCGCCCGCCGGTAGAGCGCGAGTATCGACTCCGGGTCCTTGTCCGCGCGCTCCACGGTGAACCGGGAGAACCACTCGGGCTGCGGGAGCCACGGCTGGTCGTCGCCCGGGCCGAAGCCGAACGGCGGACCGTCGCCGGACCACGGGAGCGGGACGCGGCAGCCGTCCCGGCCGCGCTGGGTGTGCCCCGAACGCCGCCAGGTCGGGTCGTCCAGGGACGCCTCCGGCAGGTCCTCGACCTCGGGCAGGCCCAGCTCGTCGCCCTGGTAGACGTAGGCGCCGCCGGGCAGCGCGAAGATCAGCAGCGCGGCGGCACGGGCGCGGCGCAGGCCGGCCTCCAGGTCCGCCGGGAGGTCGATCATCGAGTCGAGCGAGGTGCCGATGCCGGCGGCGGGGTCGCGGGCCAGGCGGGAGGTGTGTCGCGCGACGTCGTGGTTGGACAGCACCCAGGTCGGCGGCGCCCCGACGACGGCGTGCTCGCGCAGGGTGCGCTCGACGGACTCGCGCAGTGCCGGGGCGAGCCAGGCCGCCTTGAGGAAGTCGAAGTTGAACGCGGTGTGCAGCTCGTCCGGCCGCAGGTAGCGGGCGAAACGGTCCGCCTCGGGCACCCACGCCTCGGCCACGAACACCTTCGGCGGGTCGTAGGTGTCGGCGACCGCGCGCCACTCGCGGTAGACGTCGTGCACCTCGTCGCGGTCCCAGTGCGGGTGCGGGCCCGGGTCGTGGTGCTGCCGGTCGCCGACGTCCGGGAGCCCCTGCTCCTTGATCAGCGAGTTGGCGACGTCGATCCGGAAACCGTCCACCCCGCGGTCGAACCAGAACCGCAGGGTCTTCTCGAAGTCGGCGCGGACCTCCGGGTTCTCCCAGTTCAGGTCGGGCTGCTCGACGTCGAACAGGTGCAGGTACCACTCGCCGGGCGCCCCGTCGGGCTCGGTGACGCGGGTCCACGCGCCGCCGCCGAACATCGCGCGCCAGTCGTTGGGCGGCTCGTCGCCGCCGGGCCCGCGGCCGGGCCGGAAGATGTAGCGGTCCCGCTCGGGGGAGCCGGGGCCGGCCCGCAGCGCCTCCCGGAACCACGCGTGCTCGCTCGAGGTGTGGTTCGGGACGATGTCGAGGATGATCCGCAGGTTCCGCTCGTGGGCCTCGCGGACGAGCGCCTCGGCGTCGGCCAGCGTGCCGAAACGGGGGTCGATGTCCCGGTAGTCGGACACGTCGTAGCCGGCGTCGGCCAGCGGCGACGGGTACCACGGGTTGATCCAGATCGCGTCGACGCCGAGGTCGGCGAGGTGGTCCAGGCGCTGCCGAAGGCCGGCGACGTCGCCGATGCCGTCGCCGTCGCCGTCGGCGAAGCTGCGGATGTACACCTGGTAGATCACGGCGCTCCGCCACCACGCGGCCGTGTCGGACATGGAACCTCCCGCTCGCGTTGCCTGCTGTTCCATACTGTTCCACAGGTACGGCGGGGAGGCGGGATGGACAGGCGACGGGCCAGCATCCGGGACGTGGCGCGCCTCGCCGGCGTCGCGCCGTCGACCGTCTCGCGGTCGCTGTCGGGGACGTCCTACGTCTCCGCGGACACGCAGGAACGCATCCGGCGTGCCGTCGCGGAGCTGGCCTACCTGCCGCCCGAGCGCCCGGTCCGCCGGGCCGCACCACCCGCGGTCGCGGCGCTCGCCCGCTTCCCGTCGGCCTGGTTCTTCGCCGAGGCCGTGGGCGGGGTGGAGAAGGTGCTGCGCTCCGGTGGGTACCAGCTGCTGCTGCACAACGTCGGCGATCCCGAGGGTCGCGCGCACGTCTTCGCCACGCTGGAGCGCTGGGCCGTCGCCGGGCTGATCGTCGTGGCGTCGTCGTTCACCCGGGCGGAGCGGGAGGTGCTGGAGCGGCTCGCGGTGCCGATCGCCGTCGTCGGCGGGACGTTCCCGGGGAGGCCGCGGGTGGGGATCGACGACCGCGCGGGCGCCGCGACCGCGGTGCGGCACCTGGTCGGGCTGGGGCACACGGAGATCGGGCTGCTGTCGTTCGACCCCGACGACACGGTCGGCCGGGACACCACGGACGCCCGGCGCGCCGGGTTCACCGCGGCCCTCGCGGAGGCCGGGCTGCCGCTGCGGCCGGAGTGGGTGATCCCGGCCGGGCACGACGCCGTCGCGGGCGCCCGGGCGGTCGAGCGGCTGCTCAGCGGACCCCGGCTGCCCACCGCCCTGCTCGCGATGTCCGACGAGATGGCCCTCGGCGCCCTGCGGACGCTGCGGCGGGCCGGGCTCGACGTGCCCGGCCAGATGTCCGTCGTCGGGTTCGACGACCAGGCGGTGGCCGAGTTCGCCGACCTCACCACCATTGCGCAATCGGCCCGTGAGCAGGGCGAACGGGCCGCGGCGCTGCTGCTCGACGCGCTGGCCGGGGGGCTGGACGAGGTCCCGGACGTCGATCTGCCCACCCGGCTGGTCGTGCGCGGGACGAGCGGGCCGCCGCGCTCCTGAGCGGTTTCTGTCGGTGGGGCGTGCTGCACTGGGTACGGGCCGCGAAGGGAGGGCCGCGATGTTCGTGCACGGCCACCCGCGTGCGCTGGGCTGGGTGAAGGGGCACTACCGCGCGCCCAACGCGCCGGAGGGCGAGCAGCTCGGGTTCGAGCTGGAGTTCGCCGCGCCGCCGATCCCCGGGGCCGCGGGCAGCGGACGATCAGCCGGTGAGGTCCCGGTCGCGGGTCTCGGCCGGCGCCAGCACGCAGAGCAGGCTGATCACCGGCATCGACGAGAGGTAGAGCCCGATCGCGATGCCGCCGAAACCGCTCTTCAGCGAGGTCGCCACCCGCGGCGGGACCGCACCTCCCAGCACGCCGCCGAGGCTGTGGGCGATCGACGCGCCGGAATGCGGGTGCGGGTGGCGAACAGCTCGGGCAGGAAGGCGGCCATCGGGCCGAAGGACAGACCCATGATCGCGTCGCCGGATGGCTGCCGTGATCGCCGGTCGTGGAGCGGAGTCCGCGATCACCGCGGTCTCCGTTCCAGGAGCGGCGATCTTCGATGGTGCGCAACGGGTGGGTCAGGCCAGGTGGTCGGGGCGGAGGTCGACCCGGCGGAGGAGCTGGGCGTTGGCCGCGACGACGATCGTCGAGAGGCTCATCAGGATCGCCCCGACCGCCGGCGGCAGCACGAACCCGACCCCGGCCAGCACGCCCGCGGCCAGCGGGACGCTGATCAGGTTGTAGCCCGTGGCCCAGGCCAGGTTCTGCAGCATCTTGCGGTAGCCGGCGCGGGACAGCTCGATCACCGACAGCACCGCACGCGGGTCGTCGGAGGCGAGGACCACGCCGGCGGACTCGATGGCGACGTCCGTGCCGGCGCCGATCGCGATGCCGACGTCCGCGCGGGCCAGGGCGGGGGCGTCGTTGACGCCGTCGCCGACCATCGCGACCGTGTGGCCGCGCTCCTGCAGCCGTGCGACCGCCGCGTCCTTGTCCTCGGGCAGGACCTCGGCGAACACCTCGTCGACCCCCACCTCGGCGCCCACGGCCTCCGCCACCGGGCGGGCGTCGCCCGTGATCATCACCGCACGGACGCCGCGGTCGTGCAGGGCGCGGACGGCGGCCTTGGACTCGGTGCGGACGGCGTCGGCCAGGGCGAGGGCGCCCACCACGGCACCGTCGCGCAGCACGTACAGCACGGTGCTGCCCGCGGCCGCCCACTCCTCGGCCCTGTCCGTCACCTCCGACGGGACGTCCGAGGTCCCCGTCTCGCGGAGCAGCCCGGGACCGCCGACCGCGACCTCCGCGCCGTCGACCTGGGCCCGGACGCCCCGTCCGGTGAGCGAGCGGAAGCCGGTCGCCCGCGGAGCCGCGGGGACGGTCTCCCGCGCGGCCGCCACGATCGCCTTCGCCAGCGGGTGTTCGCTGTCGGCCTCGACGGCGGCGGCCAGCGGCAGGGTCTCCGCCGCCCCCACCGTCCCGACGACGGCGGGCCGCCCGGTGGTCAGTGTGCCGGTCTTGTCGAACAGCACGGCGTCGACCTTGCGCATCCGCTCCAGCGCCAGCCGGTCCTTGACGAGGATGCCGGTACGCGCCGCCCGCGCCGTCGAGATCGCGATGACCAGCGGGATCGCCAGGCCCAGCGCGTGCGGGCAGGAGATCACCAGGACGGTGACGGTGCGCTCGACCGCGGCCGAGACGTCGCCGAGCAGGACCCACACCACGAACGTCACCACCGCGACGCCCGACGCGAACCAGAACAGCAGCGCCGCGGCCCGATCGGCCAGCGCCTGGGCGCGGGACCGCGAGGTCTGCGCCTGCTCGACGAGCCGGCGGATCCCCGCCATCGCCGTGTCCTCGCCGACCTTGTCGACGCGCACGCGGACCGCCGAGTCCGTGGCCACCGTCCCGGCGACGACGCGGTCGCCCACCCGCCGCGTGACGGTCCGGGACTCACCGGTGATCATCGACTCGTCGACCGCGGCCTCGCCGTCGACGACCACGCCGTCGGCGGGTACCCGCCCGCCCGACCGGACGAGGACGGTGTCGCCCGCGACCAGGGCGTCGAGCGGGACCTCCTCCACGCCGGCGTCCGTGACGCGCTCCGCGGAGTCCGGTAGCAGGGCGGCGAGTGCGTCGAGGGCGCCGGACGCCTGCCCGAGCGCGCGCATCTCCAGCCAGTGCCCGAGCAGCATGATCACGACCAGGAGCGCGAGCTCCCACCAGAAGTCGAGCATCAGCAGGCCGGCGGTGGTGAGCGCGCTCGCGACGAACGCGACCGTGATCGCCAGGCCGATGAGCAGCATCATCCCGGGCTGCCGGGCCTTGATCTCCGACCACGCGCCGGTCAGGAAGGGCGCGCCGCCCCAGAGGAAGACGACGGTGCCGAGCAGCGGCGAGATCCACCACGTCCAGCCGGGCAGCTCGTAGCCCAGCAGGTCGGCGAACATCGGGCTGAACGCCACCACAGGGGCGGCCAGCGCGAGGTTCCACCAGAACCGGTCGCGGAACTGGGCGGCGTGGTCCCCGTGCCCCCCGTGGGCGCCGTGCCCCCCGTGCTCGGCATGGGCCCCGTGACCTGCGTGCGCCTCCTGACCGCCGTGCTCCTCGTGGGTCGCGTGCCCGGCGTGCTCGTCGTGCGACGTCTTCCCGGGCGTCGCGACACCGTGCTCCTGGTGGTCCATCCCCGCCTCCTGGTCGGTCCGCGTTCGTGCCCGCACGAACGACCATACCCCCCACGGGTATTCCTGACGAGGCTGGAAACGTCGTCGTGAGCCGCCGGCAATCACGCGTTCGTACCGTTCGGGCGGTACCGGACCGGTGCCGTACCAGAGCGACGCGGGAGGCCACGTGAGCACCACCCCCACGGGCGAGGGCACGGGGAGCGACATCCCGACCGGTAGCGAGTACCTCGCCCGGCGCCAGCTGCGGAAGGGTGCCGCGGGCTGGGTGCTGCTGGCGGGCCTCGGCGTCGGCTACGTGATCTCCGGCGACTACTCGGGCTGGAACTTCGGGCTGGCCGAGGGCGGGTTCGGCGGGCTGCTGATCGCCGGGGTCGTCATCGCGGCCATGTACGTCGCGATGGTGCTCGGCATGGCGGAGCTGTCGAGCGCGCTGCCGGCGGCGGGCGGCGGCTACACCTTCGCCCGCCGCGCCCTCGGCCCCTGGGGTGGCTTCGCGACGGGCACGGCGATCCTCATCGAGTACGCCATCGCGCCCGCGGCGATCGCGACGTTCATCGGCGCCTACACGGAGTCGTTGAACCTCTTCGGGATCACCGACGGCTGGTGGGTCTACCTGGCGGCGTACCTGATCTTCATCGCGATCCACCTCTCCGGTATCGGCGAGGCGCTGAAGGTCATGTTCGTGATCACGGCGATCGCCGTCGTCGGGCTCGTCGTCTTCGCCGTCGCGGCGATCCCGCTGTTCGACGCGGCCAACCTGACCGACATCCCGCCGTCGGACGCCGCCGGCGCATCGCCCTTCCTGCCGTTCGGCCCGCTCGGCATCTGGGCGGCCGTGCCCTTCGCGATCTGGTTCTTCCTCGCCGTCGAGGGGGTTCCGCTCGCCGCCGAGGAGGCCGCCGAGCCGGAGAGGAACGTGCCGAAGGGCATCGTCGCGAGCATGGTCGTGCTCGTCGTGACGGGGGCCCTGGTGCTCGTGCTCTCCACCGGGGCGCTGGGCGCGAGCGCGCTGTCGGGGTCCGGCAACCCGCTCGTCGAGGCACTCGGCGACGGCGCGGCCGCGACCGCCGTCAACTACATCGGCCTCGCCGGCCTGGTCGCGAGCTTCTTCTCGATCATCTACGCCTACTCCCGGCAGACCTTCGCCCTGTCCCGCGCGGGCTACCTGCCGCGGGTCCTGTCGGTCACCAACGGGCGCAAGGCCCCGACGCTCGCGCTGATCGTGCCCGGGATCGTCGGCTTCCTGCTCTCCCTGACCGGACAGGGCGCGACGCTGCTGAACATGGCGGTGTTCGGCGCCGCGCTCAGCTACGTGCTGATGATGGTCAGCCACATCGTGCTGCGCCGCCGCGAGCCGGACATGCCGCGCCCGTACCGCACCCCGGGCGGCGTCTGGACCACCGGGTTCGCGCTGGTCATCGCGGTGATCGCCGTGATCGCGACCTTCCTCGTCGACAGCGTGGCCGCCCTCTGCACGCTCGGCGCGTTCGCGTTGTTCATGGCCTACTTCGGCTTCTACAGTCGGCACCACCTGGTGGCGAGCGCGCCGGACGAGGAGTTCGCCGCCCTGGCCGCGGCCGAGAGGGACCTCGAATGAGACGTCGGACGACCCTCGGCGGACACACCTACGAGTTCGGGGACCTCAAGGCCCTGCTCGCGGCGGCCACGCCGGAGCGGTCGGGCGACGTCCTGGCCGGGATCGCGGCGGCCTCGGAGCAGGAGCGGGTCGCCGCCCAGGAGATCCTCGCCGACCTGCCGCTGGCGACGATCCTGGAGGAACAGGTCGTCCCCTACGAGACGGACGAGGTCACCCGGCTGATCGTCGACGGCCACGACGCCGTGGCGTTCGCCCCGCTGGCGGCGATGACGGTCGGGGAGCTCCGCGACCACCTGCTCGATCCCGGCACCGACACGACGGCGCTCCGGGACGGCCTCACCCCCGAGATGGTGGCGGCCACCAGCAAGCTCATGCGGGTCCAGGACCTGATCGCGGTGGCCCGCCGCACCCCGGTGGTGACGGCGTTCCGCTCCACCGTCGGGCTGCCCGGCACGATGGCGACGCGCCTGCAGCCCAACGACCCGACCGACGACCCGGTGGGCGTCACGGCGTCCATCGTGGACGGTCTGCTGCTCGGCTGCGGCGACGCCGTCATCGGGATCAACCTCGCCACCGACTCGCCGCAGCGCACCACCGACCTGCTGCACCTGCTCGACGAGGTCCGGGCCCGCTACGACATCCCGACGCAGAGTTGCGTGCTCGCGCACGTCACCACGTCGCTGGAGATCATGCAGCGGGGCGCGCCGGTCGACCTGGTGTTCCAGTCGATCGACGGCACGCAGGCGGCCAACGAGGGCTTCGGCGTGACGCTCGACCTGCTCCGCGAGGCGCACGAGGCGGCGCTCGCGCTGAACCGCGGCACCGTCGGCACGAACTGCATGTACTTCGAGACCGGCCAGGGCGCCGCGCTGTCCGCCGACGCGCACCACGGCGTGGACCAGCAGACCCTCGAGGCGCGGGCCTACGGGGTGGCCCGGGCGTTCGACCCGCTGCTGGTCAACACGGTCGTCGGGTTCATCGGCCCGGAGTACCTGTACGACGGCAAGCAGATCACCCGCGCCGGGCTGGAGGACCACTTCTGCGGCACGGTGCTCGGCGTCCCGATGGGCGTCGACGTCTGCTACACCAACCACGCCGAGGCCGACGCGGACGACACCGACACCCTGCTCACGCTGCTCGGGGTGGCGGGCTGCTCGTTCGTGATCTGCGTGCCCGGCGGCGACGACGTGATGCTGCACTACCAGTCGCTGTCCTTCCATGATGCGCTGTACGCACGGCAGGTGCTGGGGCTCGCCCCGGCGCCCGAGTTCGCGGCCTGGCTGGAACGGATGGAGCTCATGACCGGAGACGGGCGGATCAGGGAGCTGGGCGCGGACTCGTCCGCGCTGCGGGCGCTCACGGCGGGTGTGCGGTGACGGACCGGGCCGCCGCGTGGCGGCGCCGGGCGGCGGAGGCGACGGGCTCGCGTCCGGTCGGCCCGCGGACCCCCGGCGGCGGGGTGCTCGACGACATCGACGCGCTGCTGGCCGAGGAGGAGGCCGACGGGGCGGGTCCGGACTCACCGAAGGGTGAGGACGAGCTGGAAGCCCTGCTGTGACGGTCCCCGCGACGGACGGGCCGGTCGACCCGTTCGCCCGGCTGCGCGCGGCCACCCGTGCCCGCGTGGCGCTGGGTCGCGCCGGCGACGCCCTGCCGACCGCCGAGCTGCTGCCGCTGCGGGCCGCGCACGCGGCCGCCCGGGACGCCGTGCACGCGCCCCTCGACGTCGACGCGGTCGTCGACGAGCTCGGCGGGCTGGGCCTCGAGGTCCACACCGCGACGAGCGCCGCGCACGACCGTGCCGAGTACCTCCAGCGTCCCGACCTGGGCCGACGGCTCGCCGGCGCCGACGACCTCGCGCCGGGGGAGTACGACGTGGCCTTCGTGGTCGCCGACGGGCTCTCCCCGCTCGCCGTGCATCGGCACGCCGCGCCGCTGCTGCGCGAGGTCCTGGCCCGGCTGGACGGCTGGCGGATCGCCCCGGTCGTCGTCGCCACCCAGGCGCGCGTGGCGCTGGGCGACGAGATCGGCGCGGCCCTCGGGGCGAAGGCGGTGGTCGTGCTGGTGGGGGAGCGGCCGGGGATGAGCTCGACGGACTCGCTGGGCGCGTACCTGACCTACGACCCCCGGCGCGGCCGCCGGGACTCCGAGCGCAACTGCCTGTCCAACATCCGCCCGCCGCACGGCACCGGCTACGAGGCCGCCGCGACCACCCTCGCGATGCTGCTCACGGAGTCGCGGCGGCTGCGCCTGTCCGGGGTGCGGCTCAAGGTCGACCCGGCGCTGGAGGCCCGGGAGACCTAGACGGCGCCGCGCGAGGCCAGCTGGCACACGGCGATCAGGCGCAGCGTCGCCCAGTCCGTCGGGCGCCAGATCCCGTTCTGCGGCAACGCGATCGTGGCCCCGCTGCGGCGCTGCTCGTCGAGCAGGGAGCGGGCGTAGGCGGCCAGCCGCACGGCACCGCCGGCGGTGGTGTGGGTCGGGGTCAGGGTGGCGACGGAGCCCCCGCCGGAGCGGCGCATGCCGTCCCGCACGATGTCCCGCACCGCCGCCGCGTGCTGGTCGACGACGGCCGCGAGGGCCGGCTCGGCCGCGACCGCCCGGAGTCCCGGCCGGCCGACCGTCTCCATCAGGCGGCGGAGGAGGCGGTGGGCTTTCCACTCGACGACGGCGGCGCGCAGATCCCGCAGCAGGCTCACGCGCAAATCGTAGCCAGCGATTTCACCGGATCGGGTGATCCGTGAGCCGATCGGTCGGCGTGGCGCGCCGGTCGGGAGCCCGGTCCGGCCGACCGTCCGCCACGCCGTTCACCTCGCCGTGTGGCTCGATCCCGAGGACCCGCAGGAGGGCGAGCGCCTCGGCCTCCGGCGTGCCCGGCGCGGCCGAGTAGACGAGCAGCATCTGGTCGTCGAAGGCGTCGTGCAGGGTGTCGCAGTCCAGCGTCAGCTCGCCGACCTGCGGGTGCCGGATGCGCTTGCGGTCGCCGTGGCGCACGCGCACCGTCCGCTCGGCCCACATGCGGGCGAAGCGCTCGCTGCCCTTCTCCAGGGTCGCGATCAGCCGGTGGAGGCCCGGGTCGTCCGGATAGCGGGCCGAGGAGCTGCGCAGGTCCGAGACGAGCGCGCGGTCGAGGCGGTCGCGCTCGGCGGCGTCGTCCGTCACGACCCGGCTGCCGGGCCCGAGGAAGGCCAGCCAGGCCATGTTGCGCTCCGCGGGTGGCACCGCCGACAGGTCGCCGAGCAGGGCGGCGGCCATCGCGTTCCAGGCCAGCACGTCCGTCCGGGCGTTGAACAGCAGCACCGGCAGATCGGTCAGCCGGTCCATCAGCCGCAGCAGGCTGGGCCGCGGCTCGGCCGAGATCGTGCCCGGTGCCGGCGGCCGCACCCCGCCGAGCGTGAACAGGTGGTCCCGTTCGTCCGTGCTCAGCCGCAGCGCCCGGCCCAGCGCCCCCAGCACGGCGTCGGACGGGTGGGGGCCGCGGCCCTGCTCGAGTCGCGTCAGGTAGTCGACGGAGATCCCGGCGACCTGCGCGACCTCCTCGCGGCGCAGGCCGGGGGTACGGCGGCGGGTGCCCGCGGGCAGGCCCAGGTCGGCGGGGCGCAGCCGCTCCCGCCACGTCCGCAGGGTCCTGCCCAGTTCCGTCCGGTCCACGTCCTCCAGCATGCCGGGCGGCGGCGGGCCCAGCCTGGTACCGCGGGTCCCACGATCCGCCGGACCTGGTCGCCCCCGGGACCCCGGCGCACGGTGGGGTCATGAGCGAGAACACGATCGCCCTGGTGACCGGGGCCAACAAGGGGCTGGGCCGCGAGACGGTCCGCCGCCTCGCCGCGCTGGGCTGGACGGTGCTGCTGGGGTCGCGGGACGCCGGGCGCGGCGCCGCGACGGTGGACGAACTGCAGGGAGCCGAGCCGGAGGGCTCGGTCGAGGTGCTGCCGATCGACGTCACCTCCGACGAGTCCGTGGAGGCCGCCGCGAAGGAGGTCGAGCAGCGGCACGGCCGGCTCGACGTCCTGGTCAACAACGCCGGCATCACCGGCCCCCGTGTCGAGCCGCGGGAGACCGGCGCCGACGCGATGCGGGAGGTCTTCGAGACCAACGTCTTCGGGCCGGTCCGGGTGACCCGCGCCTTCGTGCCGCTGCTGGAGCGCTCGGCGGCGCCGCGGATCGTGATGGTGTCCAGCGGGCTGGGCTCCCTGACGATCACCGCGGACCCGTCCCGGATCGAGTCGCAGATCCTGTCGCTGACCTACCCGTCGTCGAAGTCCGCGCTGAACATGATCACGACGCAGTACGCCAGGGCGCTGCCGCGGTTCCGGGTCAACGCCGCCGATCCCGGCTACACCGCCACGGACCTCAACGGGCACAGCGGCCCCCAGACCGTGACCGAGGGGACGGACGCGATCGTGGAGCTCGCGCAGGTCGGGCCCGACGGGCCGACGGGCACCTACCGCGACCGCGGCGGGGTAATCCCGTGGTGATGCTGCGCCGTCACCACTAGCCTTCGCGCCGTGATCCAGCAGCTCTACGGCTGAGTGAGGCCGCGACGACCCCGCCTCCCGCGCGGGGTCGTCCGCATGTCCGTCGCACCCCGCAGAGCTCCTGGAGTCCCCTTGTCGCACATCCTCATGGCCGGCGTCGGCGCGCACGGCCACACCAACCCGCACCTGGGCGTCGTCGCCGAGCTGGCCGAACGCGGCCACCGCGTCTCCTGGGTGATCCCCGGCTTCTTCGCCGCGACCGTCGCGGCGGCGGGCGCGGTCCCGCTCGTCGTCGACTCGGTGGTGCCGGACGAGTCGCGGGGCGAGTCGTGGCCGGAGGACCCCGTCGCCGGTATGTCGATCTTCCTCGACGAGGCCGAGCACGTGTACCCCCAGGTCGAGAAGGCGCTCGCCGACGACCCGCCCGACCTCGTGCTCTACGACATCGGCGGCTACCCCGGCCGCGCCCTCGCCGCGCGGTGGTGCCTGCCGCTGGTCCAGCTCTCGCCGTCGATGGTGGCGTGGGAGGGGTTCGAGGAGGACATGGCCGAGGCGCTGGCCTTCCGCGACACCCCCGAGCACGCCGCCTACCAGCGGCGTTTCCAGGCGTGGCTCGACGGGCTCGGCATCGCGCTCACACCGGACGAGTTCGCCGGCCGGCCGCCGCGCTGCCTCGTGGAGATCCCGCGGGCCATGCAGCCGAACGCCGACCGGGTCGACGAGCGCGTGTACACGTTCGTCGGGCCGGCGCTGGACCGGCGGCACGAGGAGTGGCAGGCCGGCTCGTCGGGCACGGAGCCGATGGTGCTGGTGTCGCTGGGGTCGAACTACACCCGTCAGCCGGACTTCTACCGGGCGTGCGTCGAGGCGTTCGCGCCGCTCGGGTGGCGCGTGGTGATCGCCGCGGGAGCGCACGTGTCGGCCGCGGAGATCGGGCCGCTGCCGGTGAACGTCGAGGTCCACCGGTGGGTGCCGCAGTTCGCGGCGCTCGGGCACGCCCGCGCCTTCGTGACGCACGCCGGCTCCGGCGGCTGTTCGGAGGCGCTGTACCAGGGCGTCCCGGTGATCGCGGTGCCGCAGGCGGTCGACCAGTTCGGCAACGCGGCACTGCTCGAGGCGCTCGGGGTCGGCCGGCACGTCCCGCGGGAGGAGGTGACGCCGGAGCGGTTGCGGCAGGCGTTGCTCGAGCTCACCGGATCGCCGGAGGTGGCGGCCCGCTGTGCCGCCCTGCGCGCCGAGGTCCGGGCGGAGGGCGGCGCGCGGGCCGCGGCCGACCTGGTGGAGGCGCTGCTGCCCGGGTGAGTCAGGAGCCGCCGGGCTCGCGGGAGATCATCCAGCGGTGCCCGGCGGGGTCGACGACGACGCCGCCGCGCCCGTAGGGCGAATCCGTGACCGGCCGCTCCAGGTGGGCGCCCCGCGCGACCGCCCGCGCCACCACGGCGTCGGGATCGGCGACCTCGAGCCGCAGCGACACCGACACCGCGCCCGGTGCGGGGGCCCGCAGCCCCAGTTCGGGGAACTCCCCGGCGAGCATCACGACCGAGTCGCCGAGTGCCATCTCGGCGTGCCCGATCCGCCCGTCCGGCATCACGATCGGCTCGCCGCGGCGGACCGCGCCGAACACGTCGACGTAGAAGTCGAGGGCGGCCTCGGCGTCGGGTACGGCCAGGTACGGGGTCAGGGTGTGCAGCGGCAGTGCCGCCGCGGCGGTGGTCGCGGACTCGTCGGTCAGGCTCACGCGGCTCTCCTCGCTCTCGGGTCCGAGCACCAGTCGTTCGAGGCGCTCGCGCAGCCGCGCGGCGAACCCCGGATCGGGGCGCTCGGGCCGGATCGGCTCGCGGAGGACGTCCAGCGGGTCGCTCATGCCGGGCCTCCTCCCGTCATGTCGGTGTGAGCGGCGTAGCTGCGCCGGAACGCGCTCCGCGCCCGGACGAGCAGGGCCTCGGTGGCGTGCACCGTCCGGCCCAGCACCTCGGCGACCTCCGGCACGGAGAGCCCGTCGAGGTAGCGCAGGGTCAGCGCGGCCCGGTGCTGCGGCGCCTGCGCGTCGAGGACCTCGCGGGCGAGCAGGGCGTCGAGCTCCGCCTCCCACGGGTCCTCGGCCTCCGGGGCCTCCAGCACCCGCAGCGCGCGGTCCCGGATCTCCAGCGACCGCCAGTGGTCGACGAGCTTGTGCCGGGCGATCCCGACCAGCCATGCCGTGCTGACCCGCGGCGTCCCGGACCGGCACGCCGCGACGGCGGCCAGGAACACGTCCGCCGTGAGGTCCTCGGCGAGCGACCGCCGGCCGCAGCGGGCCAGCAGGTAGCCGTAGATCTCGGGCAGCGCGGAGTCGTACAGGGCGAGCAGGTCGAGCCCCGGCTCGGGCTCGACCCCGCTCGTGGGGCCCTGCGGTCCGCTCACACCCCTCCATCGGACGGCGCGGCGGCGCTCCGACGGTCGTTCACCCGATCGTCGTACTCAGACATCCGCGAGGAACGCGAGGAGGACCTCGGTCCAGCGGTCCGCGGCGTCGACGTGCGGGCCGTGCCCGCTGCCCTCGAAGATCTCGACCGTCACCCGCCCGCCGGCGGCGGCGTACGCGTCGAGCACCTCGCGGATCTGGGTCACCATCGGCTGCGCGGGGAAGCCCTCCTCGCCGGGCCAGCCGGGGACCACGCCGCTCGCGCCGAGCACGCCGAAGTCGAGCGGGGACGCGTCGGCCACGACCAGGTCCGCGCTCCCGTGGGTCCACAGCACCGGCGGCTTCGGGTCGAGGTCCACGAGGTTCGTCCACCGGCAGTACCTGGGCGACAACGCGTTGAGGATGCCGCGGGTGCCGGGCGCGATGCCCGGCCAGTGCGGCGAGGTCGCGGTGTCGCCGGGGTAGCCGTCGTCGCCGACGAGGGTCTTGAGCACCTCCGCGACCAGGACGTCCTCGCGGTCCGCAGGCAGCCGGTAGGTCGGCGACCAGTACAGCGCCCGCATGACGGTGCGGATGGAGAAGGCGCTCTCGTCCGAGGCGTCCTGCGCCGCGAGCCGCGCGACGACCTCGGGGTTGGCCGCGCCCCCGCCGGAGCCGGCGAAGTCCGGGGAGACCGGTGCGCCGTCGGCGCGGACGCCGCCGTAGCCGTAGGGCGACACCGGGTCGAGGAAGGTCAGCGAGGCGACGGGCCGGTCCTGCGCGTACGCGGCGATCGCGGCGCCGGCCGTGGACCAGCCGACGAGGTGCGGCGGGCGGTCGATCCCGAGGGCGCGCAGCAGCGAGGCGGTGTCGTCCGCCCAGTCGCCGAGGCCGCGGGTGGCGTCGAGCGCCTTCGGCTCGGTGTCGCCGAAGCCGCGCATGTCCGGCGCGATCACCCGGTACCGCTCGCCCAGCGCGGGCATCAGGTGCTCGTAGAAGCGGGCGGTCGAGAGGTTGCCGTGGAGCAGGACGAGCGGCTCGCCGCTCTCGGGGCCCGACTCCAGCAGGTGCATGCGGAGGCGGTCGGTGTCGACGGTGGCGGACCGCACTCCGGGCAGCAGCGTCATGGCGTGATCGTCGGGGGCCGGTGGCGCGTGGTCAATCCGCCGTCCGGCAGGGTCGGGGACGTGCGCGTCGTCCTGGCCACCCCGCTCGACGAGGACCTCTGCCGGCTCGTCGAGGAGCGGGAACCCCGTCTGACCCTGGTCCGGGAGCACGGGCTGCTGCCGCCCGTGCGCTGGCCCTCCGACCACACCGGCGACCCGGACTGGCGGCGCACCCGCGCGCAGCAGCAGCGGTTCGAGGAGCTGCTCGACTCCGCCGACGCGCTCTACGGCATCCCCGGCGAGCACGATGCCGCCGCCCTCGCCCGGACCGTGGCGGCCAACCCGCGGCTGCGCTGGGTGCAGACCATGGCCGCCGGGGGAGGGGCCACGGTCCGCGCCGCGGGGCTGAGCGCGGCGCAGCTGGACCGGGTCGTCTTCACGACGACGGCGGGCGTGCACGGCGGCCCGCTCGCGGAGTTCGCCGTGTTCGGCCTGCTCGCGGGGGCCAAGACCCTGCCGCGGCTGCAGGCCCGGCAACGCGCGCACGAGTGGGGCCCGCGATGGTTCATGGGGCAGCTCGCCGACCGGACGGTCCTGGTGGTGGGCCTCGGCGGGATCGGTCGCGAGGTGGTGCGTCGGTTGCGCGCCTTCGGCTGCCGCGTGATCGGGACCGCGCGCCGGCCGGGCCCGCCGCCGGAGGGCGTCGACGAGGTGGTGCACCCCGACGACCTCGCCGCCGTCGTCGGCCGGGTCGACGGGATCGTCGTGACGCTGCCCGCGACGGCCGCGACCGAGCGCATGATCGGCCCCGCGGTGCTGGAAGCGGTCCGACCGGGCTGCACGCTGGTCAACGTCGGGCGCGGGTCCGTGATCGACGAGCCCGCCCTGGTCGAGGCCCTGCGCGACGGTCGGATCGGGTTCGCGGCGCTCGACGTGGTGGCAGTGGAGCCGCTCGACCCCGCCAGCCAGCTGTGGGACCTGGAGAACGTGCTGATCAGCCCGCACACCGCCACCCTCGACCGGCAGGAGGACCGGCGGATCGCGGAGCTGTTCGCGGACAACGCCTCCCGGCTGCTCGACGGCCGCCCGCTGCGCAACGTCGTCGACACCGTCGAGTTCTACTGAGCACGAACTGAGAGCAGTGCTCTTGACGCTTCGCGGCTGGCGCTCCATTCTGTGAGCACCGCTCACGAAGGAGGCCTGATGTCCGCGACGCTCGCCGTTCCCACGGCCCGCCCCACGTCCACGCGCAGCACCGTCAGGGGCGTCGGCCTGGTCGCCGCGGGTGCGCTCTTCGTCGCCTACCCGGCCCTCCGGCCCTGGGGCGACGCCACGGTCGACGGGATGGCCGGCGCCTTCGCCTCGCCCGCCTGGCTCGCGGCGCACCTGGCCGCCGTCGCGGGGTTCGTGCTGGTCGGCCTCGGTATCCGGCCGTTGTCGCGGGCCGCCGCGGCGGTGTGGTGGTTCGGAGCCGGTCTCGTCCTGCCCTACTACGGCGCGGAGGCGTTCGCCCTGCACGCGCTCGGCCTGCGCAGCTCCGGCGAGGCCCTGGCCGCGGCCGCCGACGCGGTGCGCAACGGACCCGTGCAGCTCACCGTGTTCGGGGCCGGGCTGCTCCTGTTCGCGGTGGCCGCGGTGCTGGTCGCGGTGCGCGGGCGGGCCGTGGCCCTGCCGTTCGCGCTGGCGATGGTGCTGTTCCTGCCGCAGTTCTTCCTGCCGCCGGCGCTGCGGATCGCGCACGGCGTGCTGCTCGGCGTCGGGTGCGTGCTGCTCGCCGTCGCCGTGCGCCGCAAGGCCTGACTCGATCGACGCCCGCACCCGGGCTCCGGCTTCCGTGCGGGACGCCGATGCGGTGTGCGCTAGGCGGTGACGGGGTGGTTCTGCCGCAGGCGGTAGCGCTGGACCTTCCCGGTCGCGGTCTTCGGCAGCTCCTCGACCACGACCACCGAGCGCGGCCGCTTGAACGAGGCCAGGCCCGCCTTGCAGAAGGCCACCACCTCGTCCGGGTCGACCACCGCACCCGCCCGCGGCACGACGTAGGCGACGGGCTTGTCCAGGCCGTCGGCGTCCGGGATCCCGACGACGACCGCCTCGGCCAGCGCCGGGTGCTCCAGCAGCCGCGACTCCACCTCGGCCGGCGCGACCCAGATCCCGCCGACCTTGAGCACGTCGTCCGTGCGGCCGAGGCAGGTGAGGCTGCCGTCGTCGTTGCGCACGTACTGGTCCCCGGTCCGCATCCACTCGCCCTGGAACACCTGCCGGTTCACCGCGGTGCGGCACCAGTAGCCGGTGCAGATCGAGTCGCCGGAGATCCACAGCATGCCGGACTCGCCGGTCCCGGAGATCACCGAACCGTCCGTGCGGCGCAGCTCGATGTCGTAGCCGGGCACGGGGAAGCCCGAGCTGCCGGGCACGACGGCGCCGGGCCGGTTGGAGATGAAGATGTGCAGCGCCTCGGTGGAGCCGATGCCGTCGAGGATCTCGACGCCGAAGCGGTCCCGGATGCCGGTGAACATGCGGGCGGGCAGGGTCTCGCCGGCCGACACGCCCTGCCGGACGCCGGCGAGGGCGTCGTCGGGCAGGTCGCTGGCCAGCAGCGGGCCCCAGAAGCTCGGTACGCCGAACAGGAGGGTCGCGCCGTACTCCCGCGCGTCGCCCGCGATGAGGTCGGGTGTCGGACGGGCGGGCTGCAGCACCGCGGAGGCGCCGACCGACAGCGGGAAGAACATCGAGTTGCCGATGCCGTACGCGAAGAAGAGCTTCGCGACGGACAGGCACACGTCGTCCGGCCGGATGCCGAGGACCTGCTGCCCGTAGGTCTCGGCGACGTACCGGATGTCGGCGTGCCGGTGCATCGCGCCCTTGGGCTTGCCGGTGGTGCCGGAGGTGTAGAGCCACAGGGCGGGCGACTCGTCCCAGGTGGGGTACGCGGCCTCGAGCGGCGCGCCCGCGGCGAGCATCTGCTCCCACGTCAGGGCGGTGACACCGGGGGCGGGCGCGACCGGGTCGGCGCCGGCGAGGACGAGCTGTCGCAGGTCCGGTGCGCCGGCCGCCGCGCTGTGCACGGCCTCGGTGAACTGGTGGCTGCCGATCAGCACCCGGGCGCGGGAGTCGACGACGAGGGTGCCCAGCTCGGCGCCGGTGAGCATCGTGGAGCACGGCACGGCGACCGCGCCGAGGTACATCGTGGCGAGGATGCCGGTGAACAGCTCGACGTCGTCCGCCATGCAGAGCACGACCCGCTCCTCGGGGCGGACGCCGATCCCCGCGAGCCCGCCGGCCACCCGGCGGACCTCCGCGGCGAGCTCCGCGTACGTGAGGGTGCCCCGCGGGTGGTGGACCGCGGTGCGGGCGCCGTCGCCCGCCGACACCCGGCTTTCGGTCAGGTACTCCGCAGCATTGAAGAGTTCGCTCATGAACCGGGCTCCTGTGCCTGTTCGGGTGGTCGAACTCTACAGTGGGATCACGCACCGTCAACGACGCGTAGAAGATCACCTCTCCCGTGCGCCGCGGCGATTTGCTACCAATGAGTCGGGGCCCGGGCGCCGGTGCCCGCCCCCCGTAGGAGGTACGCGTGACGACTGCCCCGCCGACGCCCGTCGTCGGACTCCGCCGAGAGCGGGAGGTGCTCACCGTCGCCCTGGCGACCGGCCGGCACGTCGTGCTCGAAGGACCGCCCGGCACGGGCAAGTCCACCCTGCTGCGCCTGATCGCGCGCGAGGCCGGGCAGCACATGGTCTTCGTCGAGGGCAACGCCGAGCTCACGCCGGCCCGCCTGATCGGGGCGTTCGACCCGGCCCAGGTGCTCAACGAGGGCTACCTGCCGGCGAGCTTCGTCGACGGCCCCCTGCTCACCGCGATGCGCGAGGGCGGGCTGCTCTACCTCGAGGAGCTCAACCGGGTCCCGGAGGAGACGCTCAACGTCCTGATCACCGTTCTCACCGAGGGCGAGATCGCGGTGCCCCGGCTCGGGACGGTGACCGCCGGGCGCGGGTTCCGGCTGATCGCGGCGATGAACCCGTTCGACGCGATCGGGACGGCCCGGGTCAGCCAGGCCATCGCCGACCGGATGTGCCGGGTGGTGCTCGGCTACCAGTCCGAGGAGGCCGAGCGGGCGATCACGACCTCGGTGAGCGGGGTCGAGGGCTGGGTCAACGAGCTCGCCGTCGGGCTCACCCGGGCCACCCGCGAGCACCGCGACCTGCGGATGGGCTCGTCGGTGCGCGGGGCGATCGACCTCGCGCACGTGCTCACCGGGCTCGCGCAGCTGCGCGGCGAGGACAAGCCCGCCCGCGAGACCGCCCGCGACGCGGCGCACGCCGCCCTCTCCGGCCGGATCAAGGTCGCCGACGGGCTGGACCGCACCCCGGAGTCGGTGATCGACGAGCTCCTGGAGCGGTTCTGGCCCGAGGACGCCCCCGAGCCGAGCGACCGCGAGGAGTCCGACCCGGGAAAAGCTGACGGCCCCCCTCCTCCGGGATCGGGGGGCCAGTCCGGGCGGGACAAGCCGCAGAACAGCCGGGGCCAGCGCACGATGGGCCGCGGCGAGCTCGGCTCCCGGCACGAGCGTTTCGAGGAGATCTCGCCGGAGGTCGGGCAGCTCGACGAGGCGGCGTTCGACTCGGCGCTCGCCGAGAACCCCGAGCAGGCCGCGGCGCTGCTCGCCGACCTCGCGGTGGCCACGGACGCGACGCTGCGCGCCCAGGCCCGCAAGCTCGCCGGCCGGGTGTTCATCCAGCTCGGCAAGGTCGGGCCGGCCAAGGCGCGGGGCACCCGGAAGATCGCCCCGGCCAAGGGCGGCGAGGGTGACCTCGACCTGGACCGCACGCTCGACAACTGGCAGCCGACGGCGAGCCGGCGGCCGCGGCCGGACGAGATCGTCACCCGGGGGTGGACGGCGCACCGGCGCGCGGTGTCGCTCGTCGTCGACATCTCGGGGTCGATGCAGGGGCTGGCCG
This sequence comes from Pseudonocardia sp. NPDC049154, assembly GCF_040648315.1. Lineage (NCBI taxonomy): Bacteria > Bacillati > Actinomycetota > Actinomycetes > Pseudonocardiales > Pseudonocardiaceae > Pseudonocardia > Pseudonocardia sp. NPDC049154. The sequence goes on along the minus strand of NZ_JBEZDN010000020.1, from coordinate 37,536 downwards.
TGGCGCTGGCCGCAGTGTCCGCGGCGGGCGTCGTGCTGGCGTCGGAGTCGGGCTCGGGCAAGCTCGAGCCGGGCGTGCTGGCCTTCGGCTCGCAGGTGCGCACCCTGCAGCGGCAGGGCGTGCGCCGGCCGCCGGACGAGCTGATCGGCGAGCTGGTCGCGCTGCGCGGGCACGGCACCACGGACGTGGCGGCGGCGCTGCGCGAGGCGTCGGTGCAGCTGGCGGGCACGGTGGCCGACGAGCGGATGGTCGTGCTGCTGTCGGACTGCCTGCACACGTCGGGCGACGACCCCCTCACCGCCCTCGGCGGCATCGACCGGCTGCACGTGCTGTGCCCACTGCCGGACGAGGACGCCGAGAAGGCCGCCCGCGCCCTCGCGGCGAAGGGCGGCGGCAGCTACCAGGCGGTGCGACGGCTGGCCGACATCGCCCCGGCGCTCACGGCGGTCCTCTGCTGATCGCAGGTAGGGTCGCCCGCGTGGGGACCATCGTCAGTTTCCAGGCCCATCCCGACGACGAGTCGATCACCACCGCGGGCACCCTCGCCAAGGCCGCCAAGGCCGGGCACCGCGTGGTGCTGGTCTTCGCGACCCGCGGTGAGCTGGGCGAACCCGTTCCCGGCGTGCTGGCCGACGGCGAGCAGCTGTCGGTGCGGCGCTCCGCGGAGTGCTTCGAGTCGGCCAAGGTCCTCGGCGCCGCGCGCGTGGAGTTCCTGGGCTACGTCGACTCGGGGATGATGGGCGACCCGACCAACGACGCCCCGTACTGCTTCTGGCAGGCGGGCGTCGACCACGCGGCGCGGCGGCTGGCGGTGATCCTCGAGGAGGAGGAGCCGGACGTCCTCACCACCTACGACGACAACGGCGGCTACGGCCACCCCGACCACATCCAGGTCCACCGGGTGGGGAAGCGGGCGGCGGAGCTGGCCGGGGTGCCGGTCGTCGCGCAGAACACGATCAACCGGGACTGGCTGCTGCGGGGCATGCGCGGGCTGCAGGCCTCCGGCGAGATCCCCGAGGGCTGGGACACCCCGGACGAGACGATCGCGCCGCCCACCTTCGGCAAGCCCGAGGCCGAGATCACCCACCGGGTCGAGGCCGTGGACTTCGCGGAGCAGAAGCGCGCCTCGATGCGGGTGCACGCCAGCCAGATGGGGCCCGAGCACTTCATGCTCGCCATGCCGGACCCGATCTTCGCGATGGGCTTCGGCACGGAGTTCTACATCGTCACCGACCCGCCCAGCCCCGCCGCCGCGCCGGAGGTCTTCACGGACCTCTTCCTCCCGATGCGGCCCTGACCACGCCGGGACACGCGCGCGGGGCGGGCAGGCTCGCGCGGACGCACCAGCTTCGGCTCCGCACACCCGGGCGGTCCTCGCACACCCCGTCGACGACCTCTGGGACGCCCCGCCGGGTGTGAGCCATCGGGCGAGAGTGGCGCCGCCGGGTGCGAGGAGTGCGGCGTGGCTACGTCCGCACGAGGCCCCGGCAGACCAGCTCGACGGTGAGGGCCACCGCCACCGTCTCGACGGCCAGGAGCAGCACCAGCACCAGCAGTTGCACCGCGCCGGCCTCGATCGGGGAGGCGCCGCCGAGGAGCATGCCGACGTAGGCGCCCGGCAGCGTGACGAGCCCGACGGTCCGGGTCTGGTCGAGCGCGGGCACCAGCGCCTGGGCGGCACTCGGCCGGGCGATCTCCACGTTCGCGTCGCGGGGGAGGAAGCCCAGGGACAGGGCAGCCTCCACCTCGCCACGGCGCGCGACCAGTTCGTCGCGCATCCGCCTGCCCGCCAACGAGGTCGCCGTCATCGCGCCGCCGATGAGGATGCCGGCCGTCGGGATCACGGCGATCCCGGTCGCCGGCACGACACCGCCCGCCACCAGCAGCGTGACGACGGGCAACGGGCCTGCCACGATCGGCAGCGCCACCCACCAGCCGCTCGGGTGCCGGGTGAGGCGGCGCGCGGAGGTGAGGGCCGCCACCGCGACCATGAGCAGCACGAACAGCGCGCTGGTGCCCAGCGACCGCACCACCACGCCGATCAGCAGCGACACCGCGCCGAGCTGCACGACCGCCCGCGCCGACGCCAGCACGGCGGCCCGCGCCGTCCCCAGCCTCGCGAGGAGGGCGATCGCCGCGGCGAGCAGCACCGCGAGCGCGGCGGCCGCGGCGAGGCCGGGCCCGGCGTTCAAGGTCACGGGCGGATTGTCGCCGGACGGGTCGGCGGGCGGCACGCCGCGGCCTCACCGTCCACGACGGGCCCGTGCCCCACCGACGGGGGAGGCCCGAGCCCCTGCCTGGCCCCCCGCGGTTGGTCGTTCTACCCTCCGTAGAGCACAATGCCCGTGCGAACCGTGCCCGCTCCCCTCGGCACAGCCCGAGGGCGTGCGGTCCGGTTGGCGGGAGATAGAGTCCGGACCTGGCCCACCACCTTGAGCCAGCGAGGTTCAGCGAGGTCCAGTGCAGGAGGCACAGTGACAGCCGTCGCGCCCAAGCCGATCACGACGCGCCCGTACCCGGCGCGTCGGACGGGTAAGGGTTCCACGTTCCTGAAGATGCTCCGGACGACGGACCCCAAGGACATCTCGATCCTGTACATGGTCACGTCGTTCGCCTTCTTCATGGTCGGCGGGGCGATGGCGCTGCTGATCCGCGCGGAGCTCGCGCGTCCCGAGCAGCAGATCCTGTCGAGCGAGCAGTACAACCAGCTGTTCACCATGCACGGCACGATCATGCTGCTGCTCTACGCCACGCCGATCCTCTTCGGCTTCGCGAACTACATCGTGCCGCTGCAGATCGGCGCGCCCGACGTGGCGTTCCCGCGGCTGAACGCCTTCTCCTACTGGCTGTTCCTCTTCGGCGGCCTCACGGTGCTCTCGGGCTTCCTCACCCCGGGCGGCGCGGCGGACTTCGGCTGGTTCGCCTACACCCCGCTGTCCGACGCGATCCGCTCGCCGGGCGCCGGTGCCGACCTCTGGATCATGGGCCTCGCCGTCTCCGGTCTGGGCACGATCCTCGGTGGCGTCAACTTCGTGACCACGATCGTCTGCATGCGGGCCCCGGGCATGACGATGTTCCGGATGCCGATCTTCACCTGGAACATCTTCATCACGTCGCTGCTGATCCTGATCGCGTTCCCGGTGCTCACCGCGGCCCTGTTCGGCCTCGCGGCGGACCGCCACCTCGGCGCCCACGTGTTCGACCCGGCCAACGGCGGCGTGATCCTCTGGCAGCACCTCTTCTGGTTCTTCGGCCACCCCGAGGTCTACATCGTCGCGCTGCCGTTCTTCGGCATCGTGTCCGAGATCTTCCCGGTGTTCAGCCGCAAGCCGATCTTCGGCTACAAGACGCTGGTCTACGCGACCATCGCGATCGCGGCCCTGTCCGTCGCCGTGTGGGCGCACCACATGTACGCCACCGGCGCGGTGCTGCTGGCCTTCTTCTCCTTCACGACGTTCCTCATCGCGATCCCGACGGGCATCAAGTTCGTCAACTGGATCGGCACGATGTGGAAGGGCAAGCTCACGTTCGAGACGCCGATGCTGTTCTCCGTCGGCTTCCTCGCGACGTTCCTCTTCGGCGGCCTCACCGGCGTGCTGCTGGCCTCCCCGCCGATCGACTTCCACGTGTCCGACACGTACTTCGTGGTGGCGCACTTCCACTACGTGCTCTTCGGGACGATCGTGTTCGCGACCTACGCGGGCATCTACTTCTGGTTCCCGAAGATGACCGGCCGGATGCTCGACGAGACGCTCGGCAAGTTCCACTTCTGGACCACGTTCCTCGGCTTCCACATGACGTTCCTCGTGCAGCACTGGCTGGGCAACGAGGGCATGCCGCGCCGGTACGTCGACTACCTGGACACGGACGGCTTCACCGCGCTGAACATGGTCTCCTCGATCGGCGCGTTCGTCCTCGGGGCGTCCACGCTGCCGTTCATCTGGAACGTGTTCCGCAGCTACCGCTACGGCCGCGTGGTCACGGTCGACGACCCGTGGGGCCACGGCAACTCGCTCGAGTGGGCCACCAGCTGCCCGCCGCCGCGGCACAACTTCACGGAGCTGCCCCGGATCCGCTCCGAGCGCCCGGCGTTCGAGCTGCACTACCCGCACCTGGTGGAGCGGGCCCGCGCCGAGGCGCACGTCGGCGGGCACGCCGCGCCGTCCGAGCACATCACGCAGGTCGTGGGCCGGGAGAACCAGCCCGACGACGACCCGCGCTCCCGGTAGTAGTGCCCCAGAACGATCAGGCCCGGTCGACCGTCCTCGTGACGGTGACCGGGCCCGACCGTCCCGGCGTCAGCTCGGTGCTGTTCACCGTGCTCACCCGGCACGCGGTCGAGCTGCTGGACGTCGAGCAGGTCGTGATCCGCGGCCGGCTCACCCTGGGCGCCCTCGTCGCCGTCGCGCACGATCCCGAGGAGCTGCAGGAGGCCGTCGAGGCCGCCATGCACAGCATCGGGATGCAGGTGCACACCTCGCTCGGCACGAACGGCCTGGAGCGGCGGCGGTCCACGCACGCCGTCGTCGTGCTCGGCCGGCCGATCACGGCGCGCGCGTTCGGCATGGTCGCACAGGCCCTCGCGGACGTCGGGGCGAACATCGACTCGATCCGCCGCGTCGCCGACTACCCGGTCACGGGGCTGGAGCTGGAGGTCTCGCCGAACCCCGACGATCCCGAGCAGCCACACGGTACGTTGCGCACCAAGCTCGTCGAGGTCGCCCGGGAGGCCGGGGTCGACGTCGCCGTGGAGCGCGTCGGGCTGGCCCGGCGCAGCAAGCGGCTCATCGTGTTCGACGTCGACTCCACGCTCGTGCAGGGCGAGGTCATCGAGATGCTGGCCGCCCGGGCCGGCGCCGAGGACGAGGTCCGGCGCGTCACCGAGGCGGCGATGCGCGGCGAGCTCGACTTCGCGCAGTCCCTGCGTGCGCGGGTCGCCACGCTGAAGGGGCTGCCGGAGTCGGTCATCGACGAGGTGGCCGCCGAGCTGGAGCTCATGCCCGGCGCCCGCACCACGATCCGCACGTTGAAGCGGCTCGGGTTCCGCACCGGCGTCGTCTCCGGCGGGTTCACGCAGGTCATCGAGGGTCTGGTCGCCGAGCTCGGCCTCGACTTCTGTGCGGCCAACACGCTGGAGATCGAGGACGGCCGGCTCACCGGGCGGGTGCTCGGCGAGATCGTCGACCGACCGGGCAAGGCGGAGGCGTTGCGGCGCTTCGCGGCCGAGCACGAGATCCCGGTCGAGCAGACCGTCGCGGTGGGCGACGGGGCCAACGACATCGACATGCTCTCCGCCGCCGGGCTGGGTATCGCGTTCAACGCCAAGCCCGCCCTGCGGGAGATCGCCGACACGGCACTGTCGCAGCCCTATCTCGACGTCGTGCTGTTCGTCCTGGGCATCACGCGGGACGAGGTGGAGCGCGCCGACGCGGCCGAGGGCGTGCTGCGGCGGGTGCCGATCGCGTGAGCGCCCAGCCGGAGCAGCCCGCGGAGCCCGCGGCCGCCGACGAGCCCCGCACGCCGGTGCTCGCACCGCTCGGGGCGCGCTACTCCGGGGCGCCCGCGGTGATCCCGCCGGAGGCCGACGGCGTGGTCCGGGCGATGCCCGTGATCCTGCGGATCGAGCGCGAGCTGCCCTCGCGGACCGCGCTGCTCGAGGCGGCGGCACAGGCCGCGCTCGCCGTGTGCGTGGACCCGCGGGCGCAGGGGGAGTGGCACGAGCCGCTCCGGGCCTGGGTCGACGGCCGGATCCGCAAGATCGCGCGGCGGGCCCGCGGCGCGCACTGGGCGGCGGTGCAGGAGCTGCCCGGCGTGACGGTCGAGGTCGGGGGCGCCGAGGCCCGGGCCCTGCTTCCCGGTCCGGTCGACGACGTCCCCAAGACCGTGTCGCGGCTGCAGATCGGCGGCACGGACCTGCCGCCGGACGAGCCGGGGCCGGTCCCCGAGGGCACCCCACTGATCGTGGTCAACCCGGCCGTGGACATGACGGTCGGCAAGGCCGCGGCCCAGGTCGGGCACGCGTCGATGATCCTCGCCGCGGTGCGCGGGTGGTCGGAGGCTCCGCGCTTCGCCGTGCGCCGTGATCCGGCGCTGTGGGAGGCCCTGCTGGCCCGCGAGGACGTGGTGTGCGTCCGGGACGCGGGCTTCACCGAGGTCGACCCCGGCACCATCACCTGCGCCGCCGCCGACTGATGCCCCGGCCGGCTCAGCCGGACACCCGGTAGCCCAACCCGGCCGAGATCCGCTCCGCCTGTACATGACCCTGGTCACGCTCGTCGGGATCGCGGCGTACGTGCTGCTCGTCGGGCGGGTCGAGCGGGTGCGCGAGCGGGAGGTCTAGGCGTCCCGGAGGCGGGTGAGGGCGGCGCGGACCTTCTCGGCGTCGGTGGTCTGCCAGAAGGGCGGGAGCGACGCGCGGAGGAAGCCGCCGTAGCGGGCGGTCGCGATCCTCGGGTCCAGGATCGCGACCACCCCGCGGTCGTCGGTGCCCCGCAGCAGCCGGCCGGCGCCCTGCGCGAGCAGCAGCGCGGCGTGGGTGGCGGAGACCGTGAGGAAGCCGTTGCCGCCCCGGGAGTCCGCCGCCTTCTGCCGGGCGGCGACCAGCGGGTCGTCCGGGCGCGGGAAGGGGATCCGGTCGATGATCACGCAGCTCAGCGAGGGACCCGGGACGTCGACGCCCTGCCACAACGACAGCGTGCCGAACAGGCACGTCTCGGTGTCCTCGGCGAACCGCTTGACCAGCAACATCGTGGAGTCGTCCCCCTGGCAGAGCAGCGGGACCGACAGCCGCCCGCGCAACGCCTCGGTGGCCTGCCTCGCGGCCCGCATCGAGGAGAACAGCCCGAGGGTGCGCCCGCCGGCGGCCTCCACCAGCCCGGCGATCTCGTCGAGGTACTCCGGCGCCAGCCCGTCCCGTCCCGGGGGCGGCAGGTGCTTGGCGACGTAGAGGATCCCGCTGCGCGCGTGCGCGAACGGCGAGCCGACGTCGAGGCCCTTCCACCGCGGCGCGTCCGGGTCCCGGACGGGGTCCGCCGAGTCCCCGCCCGCCGACTCCACCCCGCCCTCGGGGCGGGCCGAGACGATCTTCTCCGGCGGCAGCCCCCACTGCCGGGCCAGCGCGTCGAACGAGCCGCCCAGGGCCAGGGTCGCGCTGGTCAGCACGGTGGTGCGCTGCCCGAACAGCCGCTCCCGCAGCAGCCCGCCGACGGACAGCGGCGCCACCCGCAGCACCTTGTGCCGGGCGCCGTCCGGGCCCTGCTCGGCCAGCCACACGACGTCGTACCGCTTGGCGGGGTCCGGCTCCTCGAAGGCCTTCAGCACCCGCACGACGGACTCGGACACCTCGTCGAGCAGTGCGAGCGCGAGCTTGCGCCCGGTGGCGCCCTCGGGGTCCTCGCGGCGCTCGCCGCCCAGCGCCTGCCGGCACATGCCGGCCGCGTCCCGGATCACCGTGAGCGCGCCGGTGGCGGCCTGCGGGATCGCCTCCCAGCGCCCGGTGGGCAGGTCCTCGAGCACCATGCCCAGGCCCTCACCCGCCTCGGCGAGCCGGTCCGCCAGTGCCTGGTCGACGAGCTTGCCGCAGCGCCGCGCCGCCGCCGCGACCGTGCCGGCGGTGAGCTCCCCGGTGGCGGCGCCGGTGACCCGGTCGACCAGCTCGTGGGCCTCGTCGACCACCACGACGTCGTGCTCCGGGAGGACCTGGGCCTCGCCCATCGCGTCGATCGCGAGCAGGGCGTGGTTGGTGACGACGACGTCCGCTCGCCCGGCCTCCGCCCGCGCCTTCTCCGCGAAGCAGTCCTCGCCGACGGGGCAACGCGAGACGCCGAGGCACTCCCGCGCGGTGACCGAGACCTGGCGCCAGGCGTTGTCCGGCACACCGGGGACCAGCTCGTCCCGGTCCCCGGTCTCGGTGTCCGACGCCCAGTCGTGCAGCCGCTTGACGTTGCGCCCCATGGCGGAGATCGCGAAGGCGTCGAACAGCTGCTCCTCGGCGGGATCGGCCATGTCCTCGTCGCCGTGGAGCTTGTTGAGGCACAGGTAGTTCCGCCGGCCCTTGAGGATCGCGAAGGTGGGCTCGCGGCCGAGCGCGGCCTCGAGCGCCTTGCTCAGGCGCGGGAGATCCCGGTCGACCAGCTGCCGCTGCAGCGCGATCGTGGCCGTGGAGATCACCACGGTGGTGTCGCGGGCCATCGCGTGCCGGATCGCGGGCACCAGGTAGGCCAGCGACTTGCCCGTGCCGGTGCCGGCCTGCACGGCGAGGTGCTCTCCGCTCGACAGCGCCTTCCGCACGGCCTGGGCCATCGCGTCCTGTCCCTCGCGGCGGGTGCCGCCGACGGCCGTGACGGCCACCTCGAGCAGCTCGGCCACGCCCGGCAGGTCCTGGGACCGGACGGGCGGGGAGGCGGAGGCGAGGGGCACCGCCCGACGATAGCCGCCGGCACCGACAGGACCCGCCAACCGGCCCGGTCGGGCGCGGGGAACCGCGGGCGAGGTCGGGATGGTCACACGTGACGTCGTCCCGTCACGGCAGCTCACGCGGGGGGAGGTGGGCATCATGAGCCGGGTGACGTCCACGCAGATCCGACCCGAGGCCGACCGGTACCCCATGGTGCTGGAGGTGACGCCGCGCTACAGCGATCTCGACCCCAGCCGCCGCGTCGGGCGGGAGGCGCTCGTCCGCTGGTTCGAGGACGCCCGGGTGACCACCGAGCACCGCGCATTCCCCGAGCGCACCTTCGGCAACCGCCCGTCCGGCACGGGGCAGCTCCTCGCCTCGATCCACGTCGAGGTGCTCGCCCCGCTGCGCATCGCCGACGACTACCGGGTCGGCATGGCCGTGAACCGGGTCGGCGGCTCGTCCTTCAGCTACGGCTACGGCGTCTTCACCGGCGAGGAGCTGGTCGCCACCGGTGAGTCCACCAGCGTGTGGGTGGAGGGCGGCCGGCCCGCGCCGCTGCCCGCGGAGATGCGCACCGCCCTCGCCGGCCTCGTGCTGCCCGAGGCCGCCCCGACCGGGCGCCGCGAGTTCGACGCGTCGCGCCTCGTCCGCGAGAACTACCCGTTCCGCTACGACGTCCGGACCCGCTTCGGCGACCTCGACACCAACCGGCACGTCAACAACGTGGCCCTCGCCGGCTGGTACCTCGACGGCCTCGCCGAGCTGCACACCGACGTCCTCGGCTACCCGCTCGGCGGGCCGCTCGACGGGCTGTCCCCGAGCTCGCTGCGCGTCGAGTACCGCGACCAGGTGCACTACCCCGGCATCTACCAGCTGCGAGTCGGCGTCCTGGAGCTCGGCGACCACGAGGTCCGCTATGCCTGCGGGCTCTTCGACGGGCACCGCTGCGTCGGGCTGGCCGACGCCGCCGGCGCCGTCCGGGCCGTCGACGCCGACGGCCGGGACGTGGACCTGCGCGCCGCGTTCGAGCCGTTCCGCATGCGCGGCTGAGCTACGCGCTCGCCCGGTAGAAGGTCAGGCTGCCGAGCCGGGTGCGCCCCTGGCTCACCGCCGTCGCGTCGGTGAAGCCGGCCTGCGCGAGCAGGTCGAGCACCGACGGGCCGTGGCCGTGCCCGTGGCCGTGACCCTGGTTGTGACCGTGCCCGGCCCCGTGTCCGCCGCGCAGCCGGAGCAGGAGCCCGTGCAGCCCGTTCACCACGGCGAACGCGCCCCCGGACTCCCGCGGGTCGTGGTCCAGGTCCATGAGGTGCAGGCTCCCGCCCGGCGCGAGCACCCGCCGGACCTCGCGCAACGCGCCCACCTTCTCGTCCTCGGGCAGGTGGTGGAGCATCAGCGAGGACAGCACCCGGTCGACGGTCCCGTCGGCGTACGGGAGCGACTGGGCGTAGGCCTCGTCGAGCTGCAGGGTCAGGCCCGCCCGCTCGGCCTTGCGCCGGGCGAGGGCGAGCGCGCCGCCGTCGGGGTCGGTCCCGATGACCGTCGCCCCGGGCACCGCGCGCTTCGCCAGCACGAGCACGTTCCCGGTGCCGCAGCCGATCTCCAGCACGGTCGCGCCGGGCTCGATCGCGGCCTGCGCCACCAGCTGCCAGTAGGAGTCGCCGATCCCGGCGAGCTTGCCGAAGCGGTCGTAGAAGGGCAGGAAGGCGGGGTTGATCATCGCGGGCAGGTAGTCCCGCGTCTCGGCGGTCGGCACGGTGCACTCCCGGGTCGTACGAAGTTCGGTGGTTCCCTGCTAGCGTCCATGCCGCGTGAACTGCGGACAAGGGACGAAGTGTGGCTGCAGGGGGACGTTCTTCGGGTGAGGGTGTGCGGCGGACGGCGCAGGGCGTCCCGCTCCTCGACTACGTGCGGACGGCCGGCCTGCCCGCGGTCTCGGTGCACCACTGGACCGGGATCGGCGCCGGGGCGCGGATGCTGGAGATGCACGCCCACGACTTCCTCATGCTCGTCTACGTCGCCCGCGGGACCCATTCCCGCCGGGTGGACGGGCGGGACTGGACGCTCACCGAGGGCGACGCCTTCGTGATGGCGCCCGGCGTCGTCGTGGCGCCCTCGCAGCCCGAGCCCGACGTCGAGATGTGGTCCGTCGCCTTCCCGCCCGACGCCGTCGACCCGGCCGCCGCCGCGCCGCTCGTCTCCTGGCGCGGGCACCCCTTGCTCGCCCCGTTCGTCGGCGACCACCGCGGCGGCGTGCAGCGACTGCGGATCCCGGTCGAGGACCGCCCGGCCTGGCTCGCCCACCTCACCGATCTCGACGCGGAGCTGCGCGGCCGCCGCGACGGGTACGCCGACGCCGCCCGCGCCCACCTCACCCTGCTACTGGTCCGGCTCGGCCGGCTCGGCATCGACCTCCCGGACGAGCTCGACGTCGATCCCCTCGTCGCGGAGGTGCTCGAGATCGTCGAGACCCGGTACCACGAGGCCATCTCGCTGCGGGACGTCGCCGCCGCCGTCGGGCTGACGCCGGGGCACCTGACCACGGTCGTCGGGCGGGCGACCGGCCGCACGGTGCAGCAGTGGATCACCGAGCGGCGCATGCGGGAGGCGCGCCGGCTGCTGGCCGACACCGACCTCACCGTCGCCGACATCGCCCGGCGGATCGGCTACCGGGACGCGGGCTACTTCGTCCGCCGCTTCCGCGGCGCCCACCGGGTCACCCCGACGGCCTGGCGCCGCGGGACGCCGTGACGAGCGACGATCGAGCGTCCCGCGCTACTGGGTCGTGCAGACGAGGCAGGGATCGTGGCTCCCGAGGACCAACGCCCGTACCCCGCGGCCGGCGTCGTCGGCGGGAAGCCCGATCAGGCTCTGTTCGAAGTGCCCGGGAACGGCGTGCGAGTCCCGCGGGCTCGCGTTCCAGGTGGTCGGCGTGATCACCTGGTAGGTGCTGATCCGGCCCGCGCGCAGGGACACCCAGTGCATGAGGGTCCCGCGGGTCGCGTTCGTGTGGCCGAACCCCTCGGCGTCCGGGTCGAGGTCGGCCACCCGGGGGACGTCGAGCGTGGGCTCGCCGAGCGAGCCCTCCAGCTCGTCGAGCCAGTCGCCGACGAGGACGAGGTGGGGCGCCGACCGCGTCCACCGGACGAGCTGGCGGACGTAGGCGCTCGTGCCGTACCTGCCGACGAGGTCGACGACGAGGGGGTCGGCGGCGAGCACCATCTCGGGAAGGGGTCCCAGCTGCATGACCGCGTCGTCGTGGCCGTACCGCGGCGCGGTGGCCCAGCTGTACGACTCCGGCCGGCTGCGGTCGGGCCGCACGACGACCTGGGACGGATGGCGCGAGCCCTCGTCGGCGAACCACGAGAAGCGGGTGTGCTCCCGGACGAGCGTGGGGTCCAACTCGGCACGGTGGCCGTCGAGCAGGACCCCGCCGGGAACGAGGGGCCGTCCGGGCAGGTTCGGATCGCGGTAGAGCCCGCCGCTCAGGAGGTTCCCGCTCCCGTGGCCGACCCGCTGCAGCCCGACGGCATCCGTGGCGTACCGGGAGTAGAGGCCGATGACGCTGTGGGGACGTCGCCCGACCCACTCGTCGAACTGCTCCGCGGTGCTCACCTCCCGCCAGCGACGGAGGTCGCCGCCGAGGACGGTCTCCGCGTACCAGTCCGAGAAGTCGTGGACCGCTTCCCGCGCGAGTCGGACCTCGTCGGTCCCGACCGGGCACGTCGCACCGCCGGGCCGGAACGGGACGGAGTGTGGCCATTGCCGCGTGAACGCGGTGATGACACCGAGGATGCGTTTCGAGAAGACCCGCACCTGGCGGGGCAGCCAGCCGACGAAGGGGGGTGCGAAGGCTGCGACGACCTCCTCGTACAGGGGATGGCCGGCGTAGGCGGGGTGGCAGAGCCCGGGGCCGAAGAACAGGGCTCCCTGCCGGGCGTCGGACATCATCGATTCGGCGGCGAGGAAGAGGTTGCGCAGCCGGACCGCCTGGGCGGGCGGGGTGATGTTCCAGGCGCGCTCGAGCGCGTCGGTCGCCGCGACGACGTGGCTGGTGGAACAGATCCCGCAGAGCCGGGCCGTCGTCGCCAGGGCGTCCTCGGGAGGACGTCCGATCAGGATCATCTCGTAGCCCCGGTACATCGTCCCCTGGCACCACACCGCGCTGATCCGGCCGTCCTCCTCGTCCCAGGAGATGCGGAGGTCGCCCTCGCTGCGCGGGACCTCCTCGTGACGACGGTCGCGGGTCACGACGTCCACCGCACCAGCGGCCTGTCCCCGAAGTTCGGGAACCTCGGGCCGGTGCACCCCGTGCAGCGCATCCCGATCCGACGTGGGGTGCCGCAACCCCGGTACTCGGTGCTCGGCAGGCAGGGGCGCGCCATCGGTGCCGCGCCGTGTCGTCCGAGGCCCCCGGGGGCGCCGCTCAACACCCACCGGATCGCCTCGACCTGCGTGTCCGGCGGTACCGGACACCCGGGGAGGGCGATCACCGGCATCCCCGCGCGCGATCGCCACCCGGGCGGCAGCAGCCCGCCGGCGGTGTCGAGGGTGAACTGCAGCCCGACCGCCCCACTGGGGTTCGGAGGCTGGGCCTGCCAGCCCCCGAAGGCGGCACAGGCTCCCATCGCGAGGACGTAGTCGGCGTGCTCGCAGAGCGACCGGACGACGTGGAACTTCCCCCGCCCGTCCGCGATGTCGAACATCCCGTCGTCGGCGAGGGAGATCGATCCTTCGACGCAGAGCAGCGTCAACGGTCGCCGCCCCGAGGTCACGTCCCGGTAGACCGGGGACAGTTCCTCCTCGGCCAGGGAGGGATGCCAGAGGAGACGGAGGCCGTCGACGTCGATCAGGTCGACGAGGTCCGAGACCTGACCGTCCACTCCGAGAATCGCCTGTGTCTCGCCGGAACACCCCGCACAGCCCATCCACAACAAGGTCGGTCCGGACATGGCCATCACCTCTCACCCAGCGCACCGTGTGGCTCGTCAGCGGTGCTGTCCGGGCAGTGGGCCGGTCCGGCCGGGGGGTGGGCCGCGATCCGGAGGTGTGGGTCTGCCGTGTGACGTGCGCGAGCGCGCGCGTGGACGGTGACTCGGCACCGCGTGTCCGGAAACTCGGACCGGGTGCGGCGGGCGGCCTGCGGTCACTCCGGGTGGGACCGGGCCGCCCGGCCTCCTACGACGGCGATGTCGAGGGTCGAGCGCATCGGCTGTACCCACCTCCCGCCGCGGACGACGGTGAACCCGTGGAGGACGGTCCTTCCGGCCGGAGCCGGTCAGCTGGACGAACAGCGGGGCGAAATGCTACGCGCGCCCGGTTGATCCGGAACGGGCCGATACGCACTTCTGCGTACGGCTGCTCGGCGAACGGTGCCACGGGACAAGCGGATCCGCCGTCGACGGCCTGGCGCCGCGGTCTAGGCGATCACCACTCCCGCCTCCCGCATCTCCACCAGCGCCAGCCGGGTGGTCGCGGGCAGCACGCCGGCGCACAGCTCCAGCAGGACGCCGGTGTCCAGACCGGCGCGGCGGGCGTCGAGCGCGGTGGCCTTCACGCAGTGGTCGGTGGCGATCCCGGCGATGTCGATCGAGTCGACGTCGTGCGCCCGCAGCCACTCCACCAGGGAGAGCCGGCCGGGCTCGCAGCCCTCGAACCCGGAGTAGGCCGCGGCGTGGTGGCCCTTGTCGAACACGGCCTCGATCCGGGCGACGTCGAGCGCGGGGTGGAAGCTCGATCCCGGCGTCCCGGCGACGCAGTGCACCGGCCAGGTGTCGATGAAGTCCGGGGTGTCGCTGAAGTGGCCACCCGGCGCGACGTGCATGTCCCGGGTGGCGACGACGTGGTCGTAGTCGGCCTGCCGGACGTACTCGGAGATCGCGGCCGCGGTGGCCGCCCCGCCGGTGACGGCCAGCGAGCCGCCCTCGCAGAAGTCGTTCTGGACGTCGACGACGATCAGCGCGCGCATGCTGTCAGTGCTCTTTCTCGTGCTCTTTCTCGTGCTCTTTCCCAGGGCTCTTCTCGGTGCTCCCCGACGCTCAGTGCTCCGGGAAGACGGTCGGGATGGCGGGTTCGCCGCGGGAGAGCTTGAGGCCCTCCCAGGGCACGGAGACGAGGGCCGCCCGCAGCCGCTCGCGCCCCTCCTCGAGGTTCGGCAGGTCGGCGACGGGCTCGCCCTCGCGGACCATCGCGATCGGCAGGACGCGGTCGTGCGGGCCGTGCTCGGGCCGCACGGTGACGGGGTGCACGACCTCCTCGACCGCCGTGCCCGTCGGTTTGTACCGGCGCAGCGCTGACTTCCGCCCGCCGCGGGACTCCTTGCTGCTGGAACGCTTGGCGACCGGCCGGCCGTCGACCTCGACGAGCTTGTAGACCATCCCGGCCGTCGGGGCGCCGGACCCGGTCACCAGGCTCGTGCCGACGCCGTAGGAGTCCACCGGCTCGGCCCGCAGCGAGGCGATCGCGTACTCGTCCAGGTCGCCGGACAGGACGATCTTCGTCCCGGTCGCGCCCAGGGCGTCGAGCTGCTCGCGGGCCTGCCGGGTGAGGACGCCCAGGTCGCCGGAGTCGATCCGGACCGCGCCGAGCTCGGGGCCGGCGGCCTCGATCGCGCGCTCGATGCCCTGCCGGATGTCGTAGGTGTCGACCAGCAGGGTCGTGTTCACGCCCAGGGTCTCGACCTGGCTGCGGAAGGCCGCCGCCTCGTCGTCGTGCAGGAGGACCCAGGCGTGCGCGGCGGTGCCGGCGGTCGGGACGCCGTACCGGCGCCCGGCCTCGAGGTTCGACGT
Source organism: Pseudonocardia sp. NPDC049154 (assembly GCF_040648315.1). NCBI lineage: Bacteria > Bacillati > Actinomycetota > Actinomycetes > Pseudonocardiales > Pseudonocardiaceae > Pseudonocardia > Pseudonocardia sp. NPDC049154. The sequence continues at coordinate 22,353 of NZ_JBEZDN010000020.1, read as the reverse complement.
GGCGCCGAACCCGGCCAGGTAGGCCGCGCGGGCGGAGGCGACGGCGGCCTCCTCGTGGGTGCGCCGCGACCCCATCTCGATCAACGGCCGGTTGCCCGCCGCCGTGACCATGCGGGAGGCGGCGGAGGCGATCGCGCTGTCGTGGTTGAGGATCGACAGGAGGAGCGTCTCGAGGACGACGGCGTCGGCGAAGGTCCCGCTGACGGTGAGGATGGGGGAGCCGGGGAAGTAGAGCTCGCCCTCGGGGTAGCCGTCGACGTCGCCGGCGAAGCGGTAGTCCGCCAGCCACTTCAGGGTGCGCTCGTCGAGCGCGCCCTGCAGCGAGGCGAGCTCGGCGTCGCCGAAGCGGAAGTCGCGCAGCGCGTCGAGCACCCGGCCGGTCCCCGCGACGACGCCGTAGCGGCGGCCGTCCGGCAGGCGCCGGGCGAACAGCTCGAACACGCACTGCCGCTCGGCGGTGCCGTCGGCAAGGGCCGCGGCGACCATCGTCAGCTCGTACATGTCGGTGAGGAGCGCGGTGCTGGCGCTCGAACCCGAGGGGCCGCTCATGCGGAGAGCCTATGCGGCGTTCTACGGGAGCGCGTGTGCGTGACACCATGGACACATGTCCGCGCCGCTGAGCTCGCCCACCACCCAGGTGGACCCTGCCCTGGACGAGGACGTCGCGGGAGCCACCCCGTGGCAGGCCGTCGTCTGGAACGACCCGGTCAACCTCATGTCGTACGTCACCTACGTGCTGCAGAAGATCTTCGGCTACCCCGAGCCGAAGGCCACGGCGCTGATGCTCGACGTGCACCACAAGGGCAAGGCGGCCGTCTCCGCCGGGGACAAGGACAAGATCGAGGGCGACGTCGCCAAGCTGCACGCGGCCGGCCTCTGGGCCACCATGCAGCGCACGTGAACGGCTGGAAGCGCGCGGGGCGCGGGGCGCGGGCCCGGTTCGTCGCGACCCTCGAGGAGCAGGAGTCGACGGTCCTGCGCGGGCTGGTCACCGAGGTGACCCAGATGCTCGACGGGCGCACCGCCGACACCCCGCAGGACGAGCTCGCCGAGCTGACCGGCATGCGGACCGGACCGACCTCCCGGCCGGACGACCGGGTCCTTGCCCGCCTGCTGCCGGACTTCACCTCGGAGGACGCCGACCTCGCCGCCGGCCTGCGCTCCCTGCACGAACCCGACCTCATCCAGGCGAAGAAGCACGCCGCGGAGTCCGTGCTCACCGCGCTGCCTTCGCGCGGCGGCCGCGTGGAACTGACGGTGGAACAGGCCGACGAGTGGTTGACGGCGCTCAACGACGTCCGGCTCGCACTGGGGACGGCCCTGGACGTCTCGGAGGAGACGCCCGAGGAGTTCCCGGAGGACGACCCCCGCGCCCCACACCTCGGGGTGTACCACTGGCTCACCTTCGTGCAGGACTCGCTGGTCCAGGCGCGGATGCAGGTGCTGTAGGGGAGTGCGCTCCCCGATCGTGTTCACGATCGCAACGGGTTCGTCGCGGACGGGCCTCCGTGGGGCGGATCGCTGAGATCATCCCGGCATGACCGCTCCTCGGTGGGACGACTCGGGTCCCGTCGTCCCCCGCTCCGCCCTGTCCCTCAGCTACTCACCCGTGCTCCGGGTCGACCCGGAGAGGGTGGAGGGGTTGGTGGGGAGGTTGGAGGGGGTGATCGAGCAAGTCGCACTTGTCGAAGTCGCGCTTAGAACGATCGGTGCAGTTCGAGCTCCAGGTCTTGACGCCGTAAGTGAGAATGCAGCGGCTCAGGCGACGAGAATGGTGGAAGTCAGCAGGTCCTTCCTGGCTGTTTGGCGCGGGCAGTTGGTAGCGGCGGCTGGTGCGCTCGAGAAGCAACGCGATGGCTACGTCACCGCTGACAACGCATGATTCTGATGAAGCGGTTAACGACTGCGCTCGCACTGCTCGCCACGCTCGCGCTTCTTTCGTCTTGTGCCGACAATCCTTCTGACGTTGCGCCTCATGTGCCGCCCTCGGAAGAGATGGACGTACCGGTACCGACCGTTGACGCCCCACTCGACGCCGCAGGTGTTGACCCGTGTGCAGTCCTCGCGAGCGATCGTCTGACGAGGCTCGGAGTGTCTGATCAATCCGCCCGAGATTTCTCGAACGAGAATGCGGGTCGATGCGCGTGGAAGGCTGTAGACAACTCTTTCATGCTTGACCTTGCGGTCAATGTCGAGGCTGGTCTTCGTTTCCCGTATAGCATCAAGGGGTCGTTCCTGTCGTTTCAGGAGACGGAGATCGACGGGTACCCCGCTGTCAATGTCGATCCAGTCACCGCCCCAACGTGCAGCTTCTGGGTTGGTCTGGCGGAGACGCAGTCCTTCAGTGCAGGTGCGAGCAGCCTGTCGACCTCGGCGCCGCCGCTGTGTGAAAAGGCGGAGGCGCTCGCTGTAGAGGTCATCGACGCGCTTCGTAACCGATCCTGAGGGGGAGTCGTGGCGGGGCAGACGTACAACGGGACGGCGGTGGCGTTCGAGGGGATGACGCTGCCGGAGATCCGGGACCCCGTGGCGACCGGGCCGGGGCCGGGGTCGATGCGGGCGGCGGAGCAGGCGCTGGCGGAGGTGTCGCGGAACCTCGCGGACGTCAACGCCGAGCTCGAGGCGCTGGAGCGGGAGTACGCGGACGCGCACGAGGGCGAGGCGGCCGAGGTCACGCGGATGTACCTGCGGAAGCTGGGGGAGCCGGGGCGGGTCGGCACCGTGATGTTCCAGCTGGCTGCGCGGGCGCTGGGTGACCAGGCCGAGTACTACACGGTCGCGAACCGGGAGCTCGCCGCCCTGCGGACCACCGAGGCATTCCCTCGCATGACCGGCAACCCGCACCAGGTCGCCGAGCAGCAACAGTCGGCCGCCCACGTCGCCAACCGCTACCAGGAGAACTCGAACGCGAACCTGACGACCGCGTTCCAGGCCTTCGCCCCGCTCACACTTCCGACGCCCGACACCTCCGCCGTCGCACCCGCTACCGGGCCCGGCTGGCCGCCAGACGGAGGTGCCGGCGTCCCCGCCGCGCCCACCGCAGTGGCGACTGCTCCGCCCGGGACAGGGGTATCGCCGGCGACGCCCGGGATGCCCGCGCCGGTCCCGAGCGGTCCTGCGGACGTCACGACACCGGGCGTGGCGCCGGCCACGACCCCGCCGGGTCCCGCCGCCGCGTTCGGCCGCGCCGGCATGCCGAGCGCCGCGCCGGTACAAGGAGCGCCGTCGGCTCCGGCAGGCGCCGGACAAGCGCCCACGTCGGTCGCAGGGCTGGGTCGCTCCGCCGACCCCGCCACACCGCCGCCCCCGTCCGGCGACCGGCCGTTCGCGCGCCGGGCTCCGGTCGAGCTGCCGCCCGGCGTCCTGGGCCCCTCCGCGCCACGTGCGTCCGGTCGGTACGGCGGCGCGGGCACGGCCGCGCCCTCCGTGAGGCCGATCGAGGGCGGCCGCACCACAGCGCGCCCCACCACCGCGCCCACCACCGCGCTTCCCACCACAGCGCCCCGCACGACCGCCCCGCGCATCGGCGAGCCGGCCCCGCGGCTCGCACCGGGGGAGCGGTTCCGCGGCGCCGACCCGCTCGCCGAACAGGCACGACCCGCCTCGGCGGCGCGGTCGACGTCGTCGCACCTCCCGTACATGCCGGCCGGAGTGGGCGGCACCCGGCGGGGCGAGCCGCACCCGCGCCCGGACTGGCTGGTCGAGGACGATCCCGAGGGCGTGTGGCTGGCCGACGTCCCGAGGTACGGACCGGCCGTCCTGCGCGGCGAGGCCGGGAGTACCGGATCGGGCATGTGAGTCTCGTCGGGCGGATGTGCTCCGGACGGACGCGTTACGTACGCTTGCACCGTGCTGGTCATCCGGAAGGATCTCCTCGACGAGATCGTCGCCCATGCCCGCCGGGACCACCCGGACGAGGCCTGTGGCGTCGTCGCGGGTCCCGAGGGCTCCGACCGGCCCGAGCGGTTCATCCCGATGCTGAACGCGGCGCGCTCGCCCACGTTCTACGAGTTCGACTCGGGTGACCTGCTCCGGCTGTACCGCGAGATGGACTCGCGCGACGAGGTGCCCGTGGTGATCTACCACTCGCACACCGCGACCGAGGCCTACCCGTCGCGCACCGACATCTCGTACGCCTCCGAGCCCGAGGCGCACTACGTCCTGGTCTCCACCCGCGACTCGGCGGAGACGAACCACACGGGCCACGAGTTCCGGTCGTTCCGGATCGTCGACGGTGTGGTGACCGAGGAAGAAGTCGAGGTCGTGGAGACTTATATGTTCGCGCACACCGGCGCGGACGACGTCCCCGACCTCGGCTGACCCGTCCTCGCCACACCATCACCGAACGAACCCGAGCAGGAGCACCGAAGAACCATGGCCGTCACCGTCTCCATCCCGACCATCCTCCGCACCCACACCGGGGGCGAGAAGGCCGTCGAGGCCAAGGGGGGCACCGTCGCCGAGGTGATCGACGACCTCGAGTCGCGGCACGCCGGCCTGAAGGACCGCCTCATCTCGGACGGGAAGCTGCACCGCTTCGTCAACATCTACGTCGACGACGAGGACGTCCGCTTCGCCGGTGGCCTCGAGGCCCCCGTCAAGGAGACCTCGACCGTCACCATCCTGCCGGCCGTCGCCGGCGGCATGCGCTGAGCTGACGGCACCGGGCGGCGGGACCCGAACCCTGCCGCCCTCTGCCCGCTCTTGGAGGAGCGATGGCGCGCTACGACTCCCTGCTGCAGGCCGTGGGGGACACCCCCCTGGTCGGTCTGCCGTCGCTGTCGCCCGCGGAGAACGTCCGGCTCTGGGCGAAGCTCGAGGACCGCAACCCCACCGGCTCGATCAAGGACCGGCCCGCGCTGGCCATGATCGAGAAGGCCGAGGCGGACGGCCTCCTCACGCCCGGCTGCACCATTCTCGAGCCGACCTCGGGGAACACGGGCATCTCGCTGGCGATGGCCGCGAAGCTCAAGGGCTACCGGCTCGTCTGCGTGATGCCGGAGAACACGTCGGAGGAGCGGCGGCAGCTGCTCACCATGTACGGCGCGGAGATCATCTCCTCGCCGGCCGCGGGCGGCTCCAACCAGGCCGTCGCGATGGCCAAGGAGCTCGCCGCCGAGCACCCGGACTGGATCATGCTCTACCAGTACGGGAACCCGGCGAACGCCGACGCGCACTACCGGACCACCGGCCCGGAGATCCTCCGTGACCTGCCCACGATCACGCACTTCGTGGCGGGGCTGGGCACCACCGGCACCCTGGTCGGCACCGGCCGCTACCTGCGTGAGCAGAAGCCCGACGTGCAGATCATCGCCGCCGAGCCGCGCTACGGCGAGCTGGTCTACGGCCTGCGGAACCTCGACGAGGGCTTCGTCCCCGAGCTGTACGACCCCTCGGTCCTCACGGGCCGGTACTCGGTCGGCAGCTACGACGCCCTGCGCCGCACCCGCGAGCTGGTGGAGAAGGAGGGCATCTTCGCCGGCATCTCGACCGGCGGGATCCTGCACGCCGCGCTCGCGGTCGCCGAGAAGGCCGCCGGGTCCGGCGAGAGTGCCGACATCGTGATCGTGGTCTGCGACGGCGGCTGGAAGTACCTCTCCACCGGCGCCTACTCGGGCGAGCTCGACGACGCCGCGGAAGGCATCGAGGGCCACCTCTGGGCCTGAGCCGCCTCACCCCAGGTGGACGGCGGGCGTCGCCGCGGCGACGTCCCGCCGGGTCGCCCTCACCAGCACCAGGATCAGCGACAACCCGACGGCCAGGAACGCGGCCGCCCAGGCGAACGCGACCGTGTAGCTGTGCACCGCCGCGTCGAGCACCTGCGTGGGGTCGGTGATCGGGTTGTCCCGGACGTAGGTGGCCGCCGCCGTGGTGGCGATGGTGTTCAGCAGCGCGGTGCCGAGCGAGGCGCCGACCTGCTGCGTGGCGTTCAGCACCGCACTGGCGGCGCCCGCGTCCTGGTTGCCGACCCCGACGAGCGCGAGATTCGCCAGCGGCACGAACGACAGCCCGAGCCCCAGGCCGAGCACCAGCTGGGCGGGCAGGAGCAGCGACACGAAGGCGCTGTCCGGGGTGATGCGGGTGAGCAGCACCATCCCCGCCGCGGCGACCAGCCCACCCGTGACCATCAGCGGCTTCGGCCCGAACCGCGGCATGAGCTGGCTCGCGATGCCGGCCGCGACCACCACGCCGGCGGTGACCGGCAGCGACGCGAGGCCCGCCTCCAGCGGCGTGTACCCGAGCACCACCTGGAAGTAGAACGTGAGGAACAGGAAGGCGCCGAGCAGCCCGGCACCGACCAGCGTCGAGAAGAGGTAGGCGCCGCCGCGGTCCCGTTGCACCAGCAGCCCGAGCGGGACCAGCGGGTGCGACGACCGGTGCTCGATCACGACGAACGCCACCAGCAGCACGAGCGCGACCCCGAAGCTGCCCAGCGCCCATGGCGAGGACCACCCGTCCTCGCTCGCCCTCGTGAAGCCGTAGACCAGCGCGACGAGCCCGACGGTGACCGAGACGGCGCCCGGCACGTCGTACCGGGTGTCGCCGTCCGCCCGGCTCTCCGGCACGAACGCCCATGCCAGCAGCACCGCGACGACCGAGATCGGCACGTTGACCAGCAGGCACCAGCGCCAGTCCGCGTACTCGGTGAGCACCCCGCCCAGGACGAGCCCGACCGCGGACCCGCCGCCCGCGATCGCGCCGAACACGCTGAACGCCTTCGCCCGCTCGCCCGGGTCGCTGAACAGCACCGTGAGCAGCGCGAGCCCGGCCGGCGCCAGCAGCGCGCCGAAGACGCCCTGCAGACCGCGCGCGGCGAAGAGCATGAGCGCGTTCTGCGCGAGCCCGCCCAGCGCCGAGGCCAGTGCGAACCCGAGCGCCCCGACGAGGAACGTGCGCCGGCGTCCCCAGAAGTCCGCGATCCGCCCGCCGAGCAGCAGCAGGCCGCCGAACGCCAGCGTGTAGGCGGTGACCACCCACTGCCGGTCCGCGTCCGAGATCTGCAGGTCGGCCTGGGCCGTCCGACACTTCTCGTCCGTTTCCCGTTCACGGCAGGGTGACGGTGATCCCGCGTACTCTCGGCCACATGGCTGCGCCGCAGGTACCGAGCTCCCTCCCCGTCGCGCGGTCGTCGCGCGGCATCGCGCGCATCGTCCCGCCGCACCCGCTCCGGGCGGCCGTGGTCATGCTCCTGTTCACAGCGGTGCTCTACGCCGTGGAGTTCTACGACCAGATGTCGGGGCAGTACCTCGACAACGAGGGGATCATCTCCCGCCACGCCGACGGGGCGTGGGGCATCCTCTGGGCGCCGCTGCTGCACGGCGGGTGGCCGCACCTGTGGGCCAACACCCTGCCGTTCCTGGTCTTCGGGTGGCTCGCCATGGCGGGCGGGATCCGGCAGTGGGTCGGCGTCACGGCGCTGATCTGGCTCGGCAGCGGGGCGGCCGTGTGGCTCGTCGGGCCGAGCATGGCGTCGACGATCGGCATGTCCGGCGTCATCTTCGGCTGGCTGCTGTTCCTGCTGGCCAGGGGCTTCTTCGCGCGGTCGGGGCGGCAGATCGCGCTGGCCGTCGTCCTGCTGTTCCTCGAGGGTGGGATGCTGTTCGGCGTGCTCCCCGGCAACCCCGGGATCTCGTGGCAGGCGCACCTGTTCGGGGCGCTGTTCGGGATCCTGGCCGCGTGGATCGTCGCGCGGGCCGACCGCACGCCGGCGCCGGTCTGACGGTCGGCGCCGCACCCCCGCCCCCCGCCCTCGACCACCGCAGGACACCCGTGACCGATCGCCCCGACCCACTCGACGCCCCCATCGGCATCTTCGACTCCGGCGTCGGCGGCCTCACCGTCGCCCGCGCGGTCATCGACCAGCTCCCCGCCGAGCGGATCGTCTACGTGGGCGACACCGCCCACGGCCCGTACGGCCCGCTGCGCATCGCCGACATCCGCCGGCACGCGCTCGCCATCGGCGACGACCTGGTCGACCGCGGCGTGAAGCTGCTGGTCATCGCCTGCAACACCGCCTCCGCGGCCTGCCTGGCCGACGCCCGCGAGCGCTACCCCGTGCCCGTCGTCGAGGTCGTCCTGCCGGCCGTCCGGCGCGCGGTCGCGGCGACCCGCAACGGCCGGATCGGCGTCATCGGCACGAAGGCCACCATCGCCTCCGGCGCCTACACGGACGCCTTCGCCGCGGCCCGGGACGTCGAGGTCACCGCCGTCGCCTGCCCGCGGTTCGTCGACTTCGTCGAGCGGGGGATGACGAGCGGGCGGCAGGTCCTCGGGCTCGCGCAGAGCTACCTGGAGCCGCTGCAGCAGGCCCGCGTCGACACCGTGGTGCTCGGGTGCACGCACTACCCGCTGCTCACCGGCGTCCTGCAGATCGTGCTGGGTCCGGACGTCACGCTGGTGTCGAGTGCGGACGAGACGGCCAAGGACGTCGTGCGCACCCTCATGGCGTCGGACCTCGCGCGGGACGCGGAGACGGACCCGCCGCCCGCCCCGCACGAGTTCCTCGCGACCGGCGACCCGGAGCCCTTCCGGCGGCTCGGCCGGCGCTTCCTCGGCCCGGAGATCGGCCGGGTCCAGCAGGTGGCGGCGGAGGCCGCGGAGGCGCTCCGGTAGCGTCGGAGCGTGATCGGCGTCCTGGAGGTCGTGGCCTACGTGGTCGCGGCGGCCGTCGCGCTGTACGGCCTGTTCACCACCGTCCGCAACCGCCCGCCGGACCGCACGCACCGGATCGCGGTCGGCGTGTTCGAGGCGATCCTGGTCGTCCAGGCGGTGATCGCCGCGGTCCGCGTGTTCACCGGCGTGCAGCTGCCCGAGCAGTCGACCTTCCTCATCTACCTGCTGGTCAGCGTGTGTGTCATGCCCATCGCGCTGCAGTTCGCGACGGCCGAGCCGACCCGCTGGGGCGGCACGGTGATCGCCGTCGGCGCGATCGGGACCGGGGTGGCCGTCTGGCGGCTGCACGACCTGTGGGTCGCCGGCAATGCCTGAGCCCGAGGGCGCGCGGCAGCCGCGCGCCACGTCGAGCGGGCCCGGCCGGGTCCTCATCGCCGTCTACGCGATCTTCGCCCTGTCCGCGACGGCCCGGGCCGGCGTCCAGATCGCGGCGAAGTTCTCCGAGGCGCCGGTGGCCTACCTGCTCTCGGGGCTCGCCGGCGTCGTCTACATCCTGGCCACGATCGGCCTGGCCGGGCGGGGCCCGGGGTACCGGAGGCTCGCCTGGGGCGCGGTCGTGTTCGAGCTGGTCGGGGTGCTGGTGGTCGGCACGCTGACCGTGTTCGACACCGGCGACTTCCCCGACGACACGGTCTGGTCGGTCTACGGGCGCGGCTACGGATTCATCCCGCTGGTGCTGCCGTTCGTCGGGCTGTGGTGGCTGCGACGCACCTCGGCCAAGGGTTAGCCTCCCCACATGAAGGTCGTCGTGCTCGGCTGTTCCGGCAGCGGACCGGGGCCGGGGTCGCCGGCGTCCGGTTACCTCGTGGAAGCGGGGGGCACCCGGCTGGCCCTCGACCTCGGCAACGGCACGTTCGGCGCGCTGCAGCGCGTCCTCGACCCCTGGGCGCTCGACGCCGTGGCCTTCAGCCACCTGCACCCGGACCACTGCGCGGACTTCTCGGCCCTCGCCGTGTGGCGGCGCTACCACCCGGCCCCGCCCTTCGACCCCACGCGCAACCGGCTGCCGGTGTTCGCGCCGGTCGAGGCGCCGGAGCGGCTCGGCGCGGCCTACGCCCCGTCGGCGGCCGAGCGGGCCGGGACCGACCTCGAGGACGTCTTCGCCTTCGGGGCCCTCGGCGACGGCTGCGAGGCCACCGTGGGCGGCGCCGTGCTGCGTGCGGCGGCGGTCGACCACCTCTGCGAGGCGTACGCGCTGCGCGTGGAGCACGGCGGTCGCAGCCTCGTCTACAGCGGCGACACCGGGCCCTGCCGCGGGCTCGTCGACCTGGCGCGGGGTGCGGACGTCCTGCTCTGCGAGGCGTCCTGGCCGCACACGGACGACATGCCGGTGGGCGTCCACCTGTCCGGCCGGCAGGCGGGCGAGCACGCCGCGGCTGCGGGCGTCGGGCGGCTGCTGCTCACGCACGTGCCGGTCTGGACGGATCCGGACGCGATGCTGGCGGAGGCCAAGGCGTCGTTCGACGGGCCGGTGGAGCTGGTCCGCCCGGACGGCGAGTACGAGGTCTGAGCCCCCCTTCCCGGGACGCCGGGACGACGCGGGTTCCTAGGATGTCGGGGTGACGCGAGCAGACGGCAGGAGCGACGACGAGCTGCGCCCGGTGCGCATCACCCGCGGTTTCCAGAAGCACCCGGCGGGCTCCGTGCTCGTCGAGTTCGGGGACACCAAGGTGTTGTGCGCGGCCAGCGTGACCGAGGGTGTGCCGCGCTGGCGCAAGGGGTCGGGGCTGGGCTGGCTCACGGCGGAGTACGCGATGCTGCCGTCGGCCACCAACACCCGGTCGGACCGCGAGTCCGTGAAGGGGCGGATCGGCGGCCGCACGCACGAGATCAGCCGGCTGATCGGGCGGTCCCTGCGCGCCTGCATCGACCTCAAGGCGCTGGGCGAGAACACCATCGCGCTCGACTGCGACGTCCTGCAGGCCGACGGGGGCACCCGCACCGCGGCCATCACCGGTGCGTACGTGGCCCTGGTGGACGCCGTGACCTGGCTGGGCGAGCGCAACAAGCTGGCCGACCCCAAGCCGATCTCGTGCCAGGTGGCCGCGGTGAGCGTCGGCGTCGTCGACGGGCGGGTGCGGCTGGACCTGCCCTACGAGGAGGACTCGCGCGCGGAGGTCGACACCAACGTCGTGGCGACGGACACCGGCACGCTGATCGAGGTCCAGGGCACGGGCGAGGGCGCGACCTTCACCCGCAGCACGCTCGACGCCATGCTCGACTCCGCGCTGGCGGGCATCGTGCAGCTCACCCGCATCCAGACCGAGGCGCTCGAGTCGTGAAGATCCTGCTCGCCACGCGCAACGCCGGGAAGCTCGTCGAACTGCGTCGGCTGGCGGAGGGCTCGGGCGTCGAGGTGCTCGGGCTGGCCGACGTCCCCGAGTTCCCCGAGGCGCCGGAGACCGGCGCGACCTTCGCCGAGAACGCCCTGGCCAAGGCACGCGACGCCGCCGTCGCGACCGGGCTGCCGTCCGTCGCCGACGACTCCGGGCTCGCCGTCGACGCGCTCAACGGCATGCCGGGCGTCCTCTCCGCGCGCTGGGTGGGCCGGCACGGCGACGACCTCGCCAACCTGAACCTGCTCCTCGGTCAGCTGGCCGACGTCCCCGACGAGCGCCGCGGCGCCGCCTTCGTCTGCGCTGCGGCGCTGGTGGTGCCGGACGGTCCCGAAGAGGTCGTGCACGGGGAGTGGCGCGGGCGGCTCGTCCGGGCGCCGCGCGGGACCAACGGCTTCGGCTACGACCCGATCTTCGTGCCGGAGGGGGAGGAGCGGACCTCCGCCGAGCTCAGCCCGGCGGAGAAGGACGCGGCCAGCCACCGGGGCCGGGCCTTCCGCGCCCTCCTCCCGCACCTCGAAGCGCTCTCCTGAGGGTGACGAACGGCGCTCTCGCTCATATCTGGTGAACGAGAGCGCCGTTCGTCCGGCTCAGTCGGTGGGAGCGTCCTCGGCAAGGACCTTCTTGGCGCGGGCGAAGGCGCTGTTGGCGGCGGGGACGCCGCAGTAGATCGCGCTCTGCAGCAGCACCTCGACGATCTCCTCGCGGGTGAGGCCGTTGCGGCGGGCGGCACGCAGGTGCAGCTCCAGCTCGTCGAGGTGCCCGTGCGCGACGAGTGCGGTCAGCGTGATCGCGCTGCGCATCCTCCGGTCCAGGCCGGGCCGGGTCCAGATCCCGCCCCAGGCGTACCGGGTGATCATCTCCTGGAACTCGCCGGTGACGTCGTCGGCCCGCTCCAGCGAGGCGTCGACGTGCGTGGCGCCCAGGACCTCGCGGCGGACGGCGAGGCCCGCGGGATCGAGGTCCAGCTCGCGCTTCTCGGTGCTCACGGGCCGCACGGTAGCCCGGCGGGGGTGGGCGGGCCGGGCGGGTTCCGGTGATCGGAAGCGGCTCGCGGCGGCCGTCCGGGTGTGACGACGGGCGGGGCGGCGCGGTCGGTACCGTCGCGGGAGTGAAGTGGTGGCGGCCCGTGCTGGCAGGGCTCGGCGTGGTGGCACTGGTCGCGGTGGTGCTGGTGGTGGCGCGGGTCTACGGGGTGCCGGGCGTCTCGGACCTGCGGCGCCTGACCGCGGAGGCGGGCCCGTGGGCGCCGCTGCTGTTCCTGGGCCTGCAGGCGGGGCTGTGCGTGGCGCCCGTGCCGCGGACGGTGTTCACGCTGGCGGCGGGCGTGCTGTTCGGCTCCGTGGTCGGGTTGATGGTCACCCTGGCCGCGACCACGCTGGCCGGCGTGCTCGCCTACCTGCTGGTGCGCGCGACGGGCGGGGCGCTCGTCGAGCGGTACGTGCGGGGATCGGCGGTGACCTGGGTGCGCCGGCGCCTCGACCACCACGGCACGCTCGCCGTGACCTCGATGCGGCTCGTGCCGCTGGTGCCCTTCGCCGCGCTCAACTACGTGTGCGGGCTGTCGAGGGTGCGGTTCGTGCCGTACCTGCTCGGGACCGTCGTGGGGATCATCCCCGGGACCGTCGCGATCGTGGTGCTGGGCGACGCCGTCAGTGGCCGGCCCTCACCGGCGCTCGTCGCGGTGTCGGTGGTGTGCGGGCTGATCGGGCTCGCGGGGATCGTCGTGGCGGCGCGCAAGCCCCTTCCGGAGGACGTTCCGGGCGAGGAGCGGCAGGGGGCGCGCTGAGCCTCTGCCCCTGGACTTCGCTACGTCGTCGCTGGTCAGATGGGGTGCCGGCGGCGGGATTCGAACCCGCACTGTCATGATCCTAGGTCATGCGCCTCTGCCAGTTGGGCTACGCCGGCGTCTTCTTGTTCTTTCGTCCGCCCCACGTCTCCGTGATGGCGTGACAGTTGGGCACAGGATACGGAGCGCACACCGACCGTCACTCCTCGGTCCTCACCGAGCGAGGATCCGCATCCCGGCAGCGGAACGATCGCTCTGCGATGTTCCGCTGCCGAGTCGCGGACCATGGCCTGAAGGGTGCGCAGGACCGGTGAGCAGCGGGTCACCGCTCAGATCTTGAGGTCCCGGCGGAGCTTGGCGACGTGGCCGGTGGCGCGGACGTTGTACAGCGCGGCCTCGATCTTCCCCTCCTCGTCGACGAGGAAGGTGGAGCGGATCACCCCGGTGACCGTCTTGCCGTACATCGTCTTCTCGCCGAAGGCGCCCCACTCCCCGAGGACCTTCCGGTCCGGGTCGGACAGCAGCGGGAAGGTCAGGCCCTCCTTGTCCCGGAACTTCGCGAGCTTGGCCGGCTTGTCCGGGGAGATGCCCAGGACGTCGACGCCGGCGTCGTTGAGCTCGGCGAGGTTGTCCCGGAAGTCGCACGCCTCCTTGGTGCAGCCGGGCGTGGACGCGGCCGGGTAGAAGTACACGATGACCTTGCGGCCACGCAGGTCGGACAGCGAGACCGGCTTGTCGTCGGCGTCGGGCAGCGTGAAGTCCGGGGCGGGGTCGCCCGGCGCGAGGCGTGTCGTCATGCCCCGATCCTGTCAGTTCCCCCCGACACCGGGACGCCCGCCGGGCCTGCGCACGACCGCTCGTCTACGGTGTGGCCGAGTCAGATCGAGAGTCATCCCGAGTCACAACCGGACGAGCACCGAGGAGTGTGTCGTGGCCCGCGACCCCGAGAGCATCCAGAGCGAGATCGAGAAGACGCGGGACGCGCTCGCCGACAGCCTGGACGCGCTGACCGACCGCGCGAACCCGAAGCGCTTCGTCGACTCGGGCAAGCAGCAGATCGCGATCAAGCTCGAGGACCCGAAGATCCGCTACGCGCTGATCGGCGTCGGGGCGGTCCTCGCCCTGGCCGTGCTCAAGAAGCTGTTCTCCTGATCGGCTGACGGCGTGGGGGCCCTGCCGGCCCCCGCCCTCAGCGCCGGAGCGACGCCGCGAACTCCACCGCCTGCGCCCGGTCGGCCCCGTCGAGCAGCAGCGCGCGGTAGCGCGCGATGTAGCGGGCCGCGCCGAAGCCGGCCACCGCGACCAGCCGGTCGCCCCGCAGGTACCCGACGACGGTGCCCTTCACCGCTCCGCCGGAGAGCCCCTCGCCGTGCAGCGGCACGATCCCGTCGGCGAGGTCGGGTCGCCCGATCAGCTGGATCTTGAGCCCGAACTGGTCCGACCAGAAGTAGGGGACCGTGGCGGGCGGGGCCTCGGTGCCGGTGATCGCCCGGGCGACGATCGTGGCCTGGTCGGCCGTCGACGTCCAGTGCTCGTGCCGGTGCCGGCCGCCGTGCGCCGGGTAGTCCCAGGCGGCGGCGTCGCCCACCGCCCACACGCCCGCCAGCCCGAGGACGCGGCCCTGCGCGTCGCAGGGGATGCCGTCGGCCAGGTCGAGCCCGGTGTCGGCCAGCCAGCCGAGGTCCGGCCGCCCGCCGATCCCGACGAGCGCGACGTCCGCCCCGATCCGCGACCCGTCGGCCAGCTCGACCGCCACGCCGGAACCGGACGGCTCGACGAAGCCGGTCAGCGCGACGCCCGTCCGCAGGTCCACACCGCCCTCGCGGATCAGTCGCGCGGCGAGCGCGCCGACCTCGGCGCCCAGGCCGCGCACCAGCGGGACCGGTGCGGCCTCGACCATCGTGACCTGCACGCCCTTGCCGATCGCGGTGCTGGCGACCTCGGCGCCGATGAACCCGGCGCCGACCACGAGCAGGGTCGACGCCTTGTCGAGCTCGTCGCGCAGGGTCAGGGCGTCGTCGAGGGTCCGCAGGGTGTGGACGCCCTCGGGCTGACCGGGCAGCCGGCGTGCCTCGACGCCGGGGGCGAGCACGATCGCGTCGGCGGTGAGCACCGCACCGTCGCTCAGCTCGACCTCGCCGGGCCGCAGCGCGACGGCACGCAGCCCCAGGTACATGCGGACGCCGAGGTCCTCGAGCGCGGCCTCCTCCTTCAGCGCCAGCCGCTCGGCCTCCCAGTCGCCGGCGAGGAGCTGCTTGGACAGCGGCGGGCGGTCGTACGGCGGGTGTGCCTCCGCGCCGACGAGGCTGATCCGGCCCTCGTAGCCGGCCTGGCGCAGCTGCTCCACGGTCCGGATGCCGCCGAGGCCCGCCCCGACGACCAGTACGTGCTCCGGCCCACCGCTCAACGTCCACGCTCCTGTGCCCGGCGACTGCGACGCGGCCATCCTGGCCGACGCGCCCGGCCGCTGTCTCGGGGCCCGCGCGGTCTGTTGCGCGACCCACACCGCCGGGTGATCAGCCGGTGCGCGTGTCCGGGTCGAGCCGGGACCGGAGCCGGTCGAGGGTCTGGGCTAGCAGCCGCGAGACGTGCATCTGCGAGATGCCGACCTGCTCGGCGATCTGGGTCTGGGTCATGTTGCCGAAGAACCGCAGCATGACGATGGTGCGCTCGCGCTCGGCCAGCTCCCCGAGCACGGGCCGCAGGGCCTGCCGGTGGTCGACGCGGTCCAGCTCCGCGTCCGCGGCGCCGACCAGCTCGCCGACGGTGGCGCTGCCCTGCTCGGAGGAGAGCATCTCGTCGAGCGACGAGCTGCGGTAGGCCTCGGAGGCCTCCAGGCCCTCGAGGACCTCGGCGACCGGCACGCCGAGCTGCTCGGCGATCTCCGACGGCCGGGGTGCCCGGCCGAGCCGCTGGGACAGGTCCGACACCGCGGCGTTGATGGACACGTGCATGTCCTTGAGCCGCCGGGGCACCCGCATCGACCAGCCCTGGTCGCGGAAGTGCCGGCGGACCTCGCCGCTGATGGTGGGCACGGCGAAGGAGAAGAA
This sequence comes from Pseudonocardia sp. NPDC049154, assembly GCF_040648315.1. Lineage (NCBI taxonomy): Bacteria > Bacillati > Actinomycetota > Actinomycetes > Pseudonocardiales > Pseudonocardiaceae > Pseudonocardia > Pseudonocardia sp. NPDC049154. The sequence goes on along the minus strand of NZ_JBEZDN010000020.1, from coordinate 6,505 downwards.
GTCCGTGCCCTTCTCCGGCGAGTACCGGTCCACGGCGTTGATGAGCCCGACCGTCGCGACCTGGACCAGGTCGTCGAGCGGCTCGCCGCGGTGGGCGAAGCGGCGGGCGATGTGCTGCGCGATCGGCAGGAAGCCGGTCACCAGCCGGTCGCGCAGCGCCTCGCGGCGGGGGTCGTCCTCGTCGAGCCCGGCGTACTCCGCCAGGAGCGGGGTCAGGTGACCGTACTCGGAGTCGGCCGCACTCACCGGGGGGCTGCGTCGGCGCGCTTGTGCAGGCGGATGCCCACGGTGCCGCTGCCGTTCGCCTCGAGCTCCACCTCGTCGGCCAGGGTCTGCAGGACCCGCCAGCCGAAGGTGTCCGTGGACACGGGGGTGGCCGCGTCGCCGGTGTCGACCTCGGCGTGGACGCGGATGAGCTCCTCGCGCACGTCGAAGGTGCACCGGAGCGAGGACCCCGGCACGGCGACGTCGACCAGGGTCGCGCACGCTTCGTCGACGGCCATCCGCAGGTCCGAGATGGCGTCCAGGTCGAAGTCCGCGCGGGCGGCGAGGTCCGAGGCCACGGCGCGGATGGTCGGGATCAGCGAGGCCGAGGCGCTGGTGCGCACCTCCACCACGGATCCCGGCGTCTCCACCGTCCCCGGGCCGTCTCCGGCACCCACGGGATCCACTTCGGACACGCGACGTCTTCCCTTCGTCACGGACCCGCTCGGGCCCTCGATCCCCATCGTGCTACCCGGGGTGCGTTCTTATCAATCCGGTCGGCGTACTCAACCGGTGGGGCGGTCGCCGTCGACCCGGCCGAGGAGCTCGTCCAGACCCGGGAGCAGCGTGAACAGCCGGTCGGAACCGGTGACCTCGAGCGGCCGCGTGACCGCCCGCGAGCCGCCGAGCAGGTGCAGCGCGCGGCCCTGCGCCTCCGCCCGGTGCGCGGCCCGGATGAGCACCGCCAGCCCGCTCGACGCCAGGAACCCGACGCCGTCGAGGTCGACCGCGGCCACCGCGTCCGTCGGCTCCTGCTCGAGCAGTGCGCCGAGCGCCTCGCCGAGGGCCGGCGCGGTGAGCGTGTCCACCTCCCCGTCGACCACGAGGACGTGCACGCCCGGCGCGGGTCGGGTGAGGCTGGTGTCGAGGCCACCGGGACGGGACGGGCCACGCGAGGCGGGGGACGACAGTGCACTCACCTCCGGCGACGGCGTGCCCGCGCGGATCGCGGACAAGCGGGGACGCGAGACGGCTGCGGGCTCAACCGATCCCGGCGAACCCTACCCATCGGGCGCAGGCGGCCGGGGCGCGGGTGGGCGGGGACGCCATTACGCTCTTCGCGTGGAGACGACCGACCGGCGTGGGCCGGCCGAGGACCTGGCCCAGGAGGTGGCGCAGGGGGTCGCGGAGGGTGGCCTGCCCGGCGGCGCCGGTCAGCTGCCGCAGGTGCTCTACGACGCGCCCGCGGCCGTCCTCATGATCGACCTGGACGAGCGGCGGGTCGTCTACGCCAACGCGGCGGCCGTGGAGCTGACCGGCCACCGCGTCTCACTGCCGGTCGACATCGACGCGTGGGGCGACGCGGCCGGTCTCACCGACCTCGGCGGCAAGCGGATGAGCGAGACGAGCTCGCCGCTCTCGCTGGTCGCGGCCGGCATCCCGGTCGCCGGCGAGCCGGTCGCGGTGCACGACGCCGCCCGGCGCGGCTCGACCGCCACGGAGGAGCAGCGCGAGGCCTCCGAGGGCCGGCTGCTGTGGGTCACGGGCTTCGTCCTGGGGCCGGGCGGGCTGGGCGAGGCGGGGCAGCGGCTGCCGGTCCCCGAGGAGCTGAGGTCCCGGGCGCTGGTGGTGTTCCTGCAGCTCTCCGGCAGCGAGCACGGCGACCGCCGGCGGCTGGAGGTGCTGCGCGACCGCGCGGTCGTCGCCACCGACATGTCCTTCACCATCACCGATCCGCGGCGCGCGGACGACCCGCTGATCTGGGTGAACCCGTCGTTCACGCGGCTCACCGGCTACGCGGTGGAGGACGCGGTCGGCCACAACTGCCGTTTCCTGCAGGGCCGCAACACCGACCCGGCGTCGATCGAGCGGATCCGCGCGGCGCTGCGCGCGCAGGAGCCGATCACCGAGGTGCTGCTGAACTACCGCAAGGACGGCACGGCCTTCTGGAACCAGGTGTCGATCTCGCCGGTGGTCGACGGCGCGGGCGACCTCGTCAACTTCGTCGGCGTGCAGAACGACGTCACCGAGCGGGTGCTCGTCGAGCAGGAGCGCCGGGCGGCCCTGGCCGACGCCGAGGAGGCTCGCAGCCAGCTGCGGCTGCTCGCCGAGGCGAGCACGCAGATGACCGAGGCGCTGGGCGTCGAGGACGCGTGCCACGGCCTGGCCCGCCTGGTCGTGCCGCAGCTCGCGGACGTCTGTGCGGTGGACCTGCTGGACCGCCCGGGCTCCGGGCTCCCGCGCCGGGTCGCGGTGGCCGCCCGCGACCGCGCCGACGAGGACCGGATCGCGCGGATGGGCGACCTGCGGGACCACCGCGGCGGCCGAGGCGGCACCACCGGGCACGTGCTGGCGACGAGCGAGCCGGTGCTGCTGTCGGACCTGCCCGAGCACGGCGCCGACCGCTACGACGACCCGGACGCCGCCGAGCTCTACGACCGCCTGCGGATGCGGTCGGCGATCGTGGTGCCGCTGCGTGCCCGGGGCCGGGTCCTCGGTGCACTCACGCTGGTCACCCAGCACCCGTACGGTCGCCGCTACGGCCAGAAGGACCTGCACCTGGCCACCGACCTCGCCGGGCGGGTGGGGCTGACCGTCGACAACGCGCGGCTCTACGAGCGCGAGCACGCCGCCGCCGCGACCCTGCAGCACAGCCTGCTGCCGGCCGTCCCCGAGGTGGGTGGCCTGCAGCTGGCCGCGCGGTACCGGGTCGGCACGGACGGCAACCAGGTCGGCGGCGACTGGTACGACGTGCTGCCGCTGCCCGACGGCGCGGTCGGCATCGCGGTGGGCGACGTCGTCGGGCACGACCTGTCCGCCGCCGCGGCGATGGGGCAGCTGCGCGGTGTGCTGCGCTCCTACGCGTGGGACGGCGGCCGCCCGGGCTCGGTGCTCGACCGCTGCGACCAGCTGGTGCAGGGGCTGGAGATGGCCTCGATGGCCACCGCGGTGTACGCGCGGCTCGAGCCCCCGGACGCCTCGGGCGACCGGGTGCTGCGCTACGCCAACGCCGGGCACCCCGCCCCGCTGCTGCTCACCCCCGAGGGCGAGCTGCGCCGGCTCGACGAGCACCTCTCACCGATGATCGGGGTCGTTCCGACGCTCGGCCGGGTCGGCGAGGAGGGTCGGACGGAGGCCACGCTGACGGTGCCCGCGGGCGCCCTGCTGCTGCTGTACACGGACGGCCTCACCGACATCGCGGGCGAGGACGCCGACGAGCGCGCCGACCTGCTCGAACGCACCCTGCGGGAGATCCCCGCGGACTCGCCGGCCGAGGCGGTCGTCGACCAGGTGCTGGCGGCCTGCGAGCCGCACCACGTCCGGGACGACATCGCCGTGCTCGCGGTGCGGCTGGAGCGCTGAGGTCGGCCGGCCCTTCCCGCTCATCCCGTGTTGACGACCGCTGCACCCGATCGGAGTAACCGACTGCCTGCCGCTGGCGCCCGCTCACGGACCCGTGCCGTCCGTTCGGCGTGCAGGGCGGCAAAGCGGGACGCGGACAGGAAACGATGCCGTTGACACCGGTCGACAGGCCGGAAGCGAGACGGTCGGCAACGGCGCCGATCGGGCAGGGGGCGAACGAAGAATGGTGGCGGTGCCGGACATCGAGGGCATCGGCACGCCCGCGCAGCGCCGCGGCGGGCCGTCCCGGGTGCCACCTGCGCGACGGCGGCTGGTGGCCGTCGCGGTGAGCCCGATGGAGCTTCTGCGGCCGGAGTCGGATCTCGCGCGCGTGGTCGCCGACGCCGGCCGAGTCGACCTGCTCCTCGCGCGGACGGACGCGCCCGCCGTGTCGGCGGTCCCGGCGCCGGGCTTGGTGGCGGTCCCCGCGCAGCTCGACGGCGCCGCGAGCCTGCCCGTCCCCCTCGACCGCACCGACGTCCGGTTCGACGGCCCCGACGCGGTCCGGTACGCCGACGACCTCGATCTCGACGACCTCGACGACCTCGACGACTACGAGGACGACGACTTCGACGACGAGGACGAGGACGACGACGGGGTCGCCACCGCCGTCGAGGCGCTCGGGCTGCAGGACGTGCACGTCCACCGGCTCGGGCTGCCCGGCCGGATCGGCACCACCGCCGAGGACGACCTGGTCGCCGCCCTCTCCGAGCTCGTCGGCTTCGACCCCGAGCCGGGCGTGTACTGCGTGGCCCCGCTGCCCTCGCCGGCGGACCCGGAGCGGACGACGATCGTGGCCGCCGTCCAGCGGGTGGTGCGGGTCTACGGGCTGCCGCTGCTGCGCTACCGATGTCTCGAGCTCAGCGTGGTCGGCGACGCTTAGCATGGCCTGAATCACGTCGTCAAGGGGTTGGCCGAAGGTCGTCCGAGGTACCCCGTTCCCGAAGCGAGCGCCGGCGGGACCGGCCGGCGCGAGACAGGGCAAGGAACGACGACACCCGCTTCCCGGAGGCCGCCAGCGGCTGGGTCGGCGACCGCGACGTCATCGCCTCGGTGTTCGAGGCGGTCGGGCTACGAGGCGATCGGGCTACGACGCCTGAGGCCCCCGGGCACCCTTCGACACGCCGAAGGGGCGGTCCCGGATGATCCCGGGACCGCCCCTTCGCCGTGTCGGTCCTCCCGCGGCCCCCGACGCCGCGGGAGGGACGCCTCGGCCGCCGCTCAGCTCGCGGACACCAGGCGCTTCTGCTGGTCGCGACGCTCGAGCAGCACGCGGCGCTCGGACTCTCCCAGGCCGCCCCACACACCGAACGGCTCGCGCGTCTCGAGCGCGAACTCCCGGCACATGTCCATCACGGGACAGCGCTGACACACCGCCTTCGCCTGGGCCGTCCGGCGGGCGCGCGAAGGGTTCCGCTCGCCGTCCGGGTGGAAGAAGACCGCGCTGTCCATGCCGCGGCACGCGCCCAGGCGCTGCCACTGCCAGGCGTGGTCCATGGGCCCAGGGAGGCGGGACACGTCGCTCACTCGGCTCACCTTCGCTCTCGTCGGAGGGCCCGACCACGTGCCGGGCGATCTGCCGCGGCGTTCCCCAGGGTCTGCTCGGCCAAACGCCGGATGAGCCGGAACACAGTGGAGAGAGCGAAGTCGTCCGGGCACGGACGACCGCGGCGGAGACCGGCCGGAGCCGACCCCGCGGGTGTCGCCGCAGCTCAGAGCGGCCGCAGAGGATCCCGCGATCGGCGCCGGCCCGCACGCCGACACACCATGATTGTGACTCTCGTCACAGCGGAGCCCGAGTGGATCAGGTGGCCTCGAGGGCCTGCTCGACGGTGTCGTGGATGTCGAACATCGGGACCAGCCCCGCGATCGAGAGCGGGCGCAGCACGCGGCGACCGGTGCACGCGAGCCGGAGCTCCACCCCGGCCTGGTGCGCGGCCTCCCGCACCTCGATCAGCACCGCGAGACCGCTGGTGCCGAGGAACGTGACGCCGTCGAGCGCCAGCACGACGAGCTGGGCGCCGTCGGACAGCTGACCGAGCACGACCGAGCGCAGCTGCGGGGAGGTCAGCATGTCGACCTCGCCGCCGACCTCGACGACGACCTGCCCGTCGCCCGCGGGCCGCGTGGAGACGGTGATCTGGTCGTCCGACTCGCCGCGGCGGACCGCGGCGCCGGAGGCGTCGTGCGTGTGCTGCATTGGCGGAACGGTAAGGGCTGCCGGACCTCACTGCCACTCGGAGCGCGACCCCTGTGGCCCGCGCCTCCGCCGGCGCGGCGAACGGTCCCCGAGCGGCGGTGAGGGCGCTCAGCGCAGCTCGTGGTGGCTGTCGTCGGGCCGCCGGGTGTGCCCGGTCCGGCCCAGCAGCTCGAGCAGCGGGACGGCGACGCGGCGACTGGTCCCGAGCGCCTGCCGCGCCTCGCTGAGCGTGAACACCGGGCCGATGGTCCGCAGCACCTCGACCGCCCGGTCCGGGGCGTCCGGCAGCAGTACCACGCCGCGTGCGAGCTCGACCAGCTCGCCCGCCCGCACGAGCGCCGCGAGCTCCTTCGTACCGAGTCCGAGCTGCGCGAGCCGGTCGCCCCGGCGTCAGAAGCCCAGCTTGCGCAGCTGCTTCGGATCCCGCTGCCAGTCCTTCGCCACCCGGACGTGCAGGTCCAGATAGACCCGGGTGCCGAGCAGCTCCTCGATCTGCCGGCGGGCGGTCGTGCCGACCTCCTTGAGCCGGCTCGCCTTGTGGCCGAGCACGATGGCCTTCTGGCTGGGCCGCTCCACGTACAGGTCGGCGTAGATCTTCATGACCTGACCCTCGGGGATCATCTCCTCGACCACCACGGCGATGGAGTGCGGCAGCTCGTCCCGCACGCCCTCCAGCGCGGCCTCACGGATCAGCTCGGC
>NZ_JBEZDN010000019.1:0-85749 GCF_040648315.1 Pseudonocardia sp. NPDC049154 | reverse complement strand
ACTACAACACTCGACGCGCCCACTCCGCCCTCGGCGGCCGCCCCCCGGCCACCCGACTCGCCGCATGACCGTCAACAAGGTGATGGGTCACTACACCTAGAGGGGCACTCGGCACTCACGACCCCGGGCGACCTGCGACGTCGTCGAGCCGGAGCTGCGTGGTGATCCGCCGGGCCAGGCCGGCGACGTCGGGGCCCGGCTCGACGTTGCCCTCCAGCACGAGAGACGCGAGCCCGTGCACCAGCGACCACGCGGCCAGCCGCCGGTCCCGGTCCCGCCCTTCGCCCTCCAGCACCGCGGCCGCGCGCCCTCGGGCCTCCGCCAGCGCCGGATCGTCGGCGCGGACGAGGTCGGGGCTGCGCATCACCGCGAAGTGCGCCGGGTGCTCGACGGCGAACACGACGTACGCGACCCCGGCCTCGGCGAAGTCCGTGGCGTGCGCGACGAGGGCGTCCGCGAGCAGCGACCAGCCCTCGGCGGCGAGGGCGGTGAGCAGCCCCGTCCTGTCCGTGAAGTGGTGCGTCGGGGCCGCGTGCGACACTCCTGCCCGCCGCGCGAGGTCACGCAGGCTCAGCGCCGCGACCCCGCGCTCGGCGATCACCTCGACCGCCGAGGCGAGCAGGGTCCGTCGCAGGTCGCCGTGGTGGTAGGGCTTCACCCGCGACATCTTGCCAGTGGCAAGTCGATCCTCAGCGCCGGACGCGCGCGAGGGCCCGCAGCACCCCCGTCAGCGCCTCGGGGCCGACGACGCGGTGCTCCGCCGCGGTGTCGCCCTCGCCGACCTTCACCCCGACGTCGCCCGGCCGGAGCCGGGTGAACACGGACTCGTCCGTGACGTCGTCGCCCGCGAAGAACACGGCGTCGGCCCCGAGCCGCTCCCGCAGCACGTCGACCGCCGCACCCTTGCTGACCTGCAGGACCGCGAGGTCGATCACCGCCTTGCCCTCGGTGGAGTCCACGCCCTCCCACGTGCCGGGCCCGGCCCGGACAGCGTCGAGCACCCTCGTGCCGACCTCCGGCGCGGCGTTGCGGACGTGTACGGCGACCCCGGCCGGCTTGTGTTCCAGGGTCACCCCGATCTCGCCCTCGACCAGGTCGACGAGCGCGAGGGTCAGCTTCTCCTTGAGGTCCTGCTGCTCCGGGCTGAGCAGGGAGCCGTCCCCGTCGGTGAGGCCGGGCCCGTACTCGCCGCCGTGGCTGCCGACCATGTGGACCGGCTCGGCGAAGCCCGAGACGGTGGCCAGGTCCGTCAGCCCGCGCCCCGACAGCAGGACGACGGTGGTGCCCGGCGCCCCGGCGAGCTCGCGGACCGCGTCGGCGGAGTCCGGCAGGGGCCGGGCGTCAGAGGGCACGGGCACGATCGGGGCCAGCACACCGTCGAAGTCCAGGGCGACGAGCAGGGTGCCGGCCTGGCCGAGCCGGTCGAGCGCCACGGACAGGGCGGGGTCGAGCTCGGGCTCAGCCATCCGCGCGCTCCAGGCCCAGGGCGTCGAGGAAGGACCGGGCCCACCGGTCGACGTCGTGCGTCATGACCTGCTTGCGCAGGGTCCGCATCCGCTTGCGGCCCTCCTCCGGCGGCATGGTCAGCGCGGCGTACAGGGCCTCCTTGACGCCGTCCGTGTCATGCGGGTTGACCAGGATGGCGCTGGTCAGCTCGGCCGCGGCACCCGCGAACTCGGACAGCACCAGCGTGCCGCCGAGGTCGTGCCGGCAGGCGACGTACTCCTTGGCGACGAGGTTCATGCCGTCGCGCAGCGGGGTCACGAGCATGACGTCCGCGGCCAGGAAGAAGGCCGCGAGCTCCTCCCGCGGCAGCGACTGGTGCAGGTAGTGCACCGCGGGGTGGCCGACCTTCGCGAACTCGCCGTTGATCCGGCCGACGGAGAGCTCGATGTCGTCGCGCATCCGCTGGTAGTGCTCGACGCGCTCGCGGCTCGGCGTGGCCAGCTGGATCATCACCGCGTTCTCGGAGGTGATCCGGCCCTCCTGCAGCAGCTCGTGGAAGGCCCGCAGCCGGACGTCGATGCCCTTCGTGTAGTCGAGCCGGTCGACGCCGAGGACGATCTTCTCCGGGTTGCCGAGATCCTCCCGGATCTGCGCCGCCCGCTTGACGACGGCGTCGGTGCGGGAGAGCTGGTCCAGCTGCGCCGAGTCGATGGAGATGGGGAAGGCGCCGAGCCTCACGGTGCGCCGCCCGACCGTGACCTCGTTGCGGTTGCGGACGGCCCCGGCGCCGGCCAGGCGGGTGGCGAGCCAGCGGAAGTTCCGCACGCCGCCCGCGGTGTGGAAGCCGATCACGTCCGCGCCGAGCAGGCCCTCGACGATCCGGGTCCGCCAGGGCAGCTGCATGAACAGCTCGGTGGGCGGGAACGGGATGTGCAGGAAGAAGCCGATCCGCAGGTCCGGGCGCAGGTCGCGGAGCATCCCCGGCATGAGCTGCAGCTGGTAGTCCTGGATCCAGACGGTGGCGTTCTCGGCGGCGACCTTCGCGGTGTAGTCGGCGAAGCGCTGGTTGACCTTCACGTACGCCTGCCACCAGTGCCGGTGGAACACCGGCGGGGCCACGACGTCGTGGTACAGCGGCCAGAGCGTGCCGTTGGAGAAGCCCTCGTAGTAGTTCTCCACCTCCTGCGCGCTGAGGCCGACCGGGTGCAGCTGCAAGCCGTCCTCGACGAGCGGGCCGACGTCGGCGTCGGGCACGCCGGGCCAGCCGATCCACGCGCCGTCCCGGGCGCGCAGCATGGGCTCCAGGGCCGTGACCAGGCCGCCGGGGCTGCGCTTCCAGCGCTGGCCGCCGTCGGGCAGCTTCTCCAGGTCGACGGGCAGCCGGTTGGCCACGACCACGAAATCGGGCGGGGGAAGCTCGGATTTGCTGTTGCGGGCCACCTGATCCTCCTCGCGCCGCCGGCGCGGCCGTCGCCGGCGGATCCTCGAGGAGAACCCTACTGACCGCCGGGCAGGTTCGCGGGCTCTGAATCGTCGGCGGCGGCGACCGGTTCGGGGTCGCCCGAGGCGGTGCGCAGGCGCGGCCGGGCCAGGAACTCGCCGAAGGTCACGCCCGCCGCCAGCGCCAGCCCGATCGCCAGCGCCAGCGTGACCGTGACCAGCCCTTCGGCCAGCCCCTCGACGGCGAGCTGGTAGAAGCCCTGGTAGGCGGTCAGGCCGGGCAGCAGCGGCGTGACACCCGCGAGCGTCACCACCAGCGACGACACCTGCCGGGTGCGGCGCAGCAGGCCCGCTCCGATGCCGATCACGATGGCCGCGATCCCCGTCGCCGCGACCGGCCCGATCCCCGAGTACTGGTTGAGCGCGCTGTAGACGCCCCAGCTCACCGCGCCCGTCCCCGCCGCGTACAGCAGGGCGCGCAACGGCGCGTAACCCGCCAGGGCGTACCCGGCGGCGGCCACCGCGCCGGTCGCGACCGCCAGCGTGAACCGCCCGACGCTGGCCGAGGTCGAGCCCGCGACGTCGAGCGCGATGCCGACCGCGAACCCGAACTTCAGGCCGAGGACGACGCCGGTCAGCAGGCCCGCCGACAGGAGTGTGATCTCCGCGACCCGGCCGGCCGCCGTGACGTAGTAGCCGGAGATCGCGTCCTGCACGGTGCCGACCACGGACAGCCCGGACAGCAGCACCGTGATCGACGAGGCGACGACCAGCGACGGCCGCGTGCCCGGCGGGAACAGCCCCGCCGCGAACAGCCCGATCGTCACGGTGGTGGCCAGCAGACCGCCCGTGACCTGCTGGAAGAAGGCCGGGAGCCCCCAGCGGTTGAGGATCCGCCCGACCCGGTCGATCGCGCCCGTGACCAGGAACGCCGTGATCGCCGTGACGGCGCCGCCGCCCAGCAGGACCGCGATCGCCCCGGCCAGCGCGCCCCAGCCCGCCGTCGCCGTCCAGCGCGGGTAGGGGTGGCGGGCGTTGACCGCGTCGTCGAGCTCCCGGGCCGCGGCCCGCACGTCGAGCCGCCCCTCCACCAAGGCGTCGACCACGGCGTCGACCGCCGCGAGCCGCGTCAGGTCCAGCGTCTTGTACTTGACGAGCCGCATCGACGTGACGGGCGAGGCCGCGTTGCCGCGGTGGCAGCAGATCGTGATCGACGTGAACGTGATGTCCACGTCCACCGCCGGCAGGCCGCAGATCTCCGCGAGCCGCAGCATCAGGTCCGTGGTCACCCCGACGCTCTCCCCGCTGGAGAGCTGCACCTCGCCCACCCGCATGCAGAAGTCGAGGACCTCCTGCACCCGGGCGTCGTCGGGCACCTGCGGCCCGACCATGAGCATGGGCAACGTCGGCGGACCCGCCGCGAGCAGTCGGCGGGCGTCACGCTTCAGCGTCGCCCGGAGCCGGTTCGCCAACCGCTCGGCGGGGTTCAGCTCGTCCACCACGGGCGCCAGGCTGCCAAACGACCGCAGCGCTCTACGATGTGGGCTGCCGGGCGAGAGTCCGGTGGTGCCGGTGTAGCTCAGTGGTAGAGCAACTGTCTTGTAAACAGTAGGTCGTCGGTTCGATCCCGACCTCCGGCTCGGTGTCTGACCAGCGGGTTCCGGTTGGCGTCAGCGAGACGAAAACGTCGCGTCCTCGGCCATCGCGCGGTAGGCCGCCGAGGTCCGCGCGCGGGGCGCGATCGCGCACGCGTCCTGTAACCGCACCGGCGAGCTCGGCTTGATCTGTGCCACGGGTCGCAACGTCCACATCCTCGATGCCTCGGTGGTCACGCTGGTGCTGCCGAGACCAAGACCTCAGTGAGCTGCGACGCAGTTGGCGGAGTGCCGTCGGGTGTCGTGGGTACGTTCCCGGGATGCCTGAGCGCACCGCGCACCTGCTCACCCCGACAGGGGTTCGCACGCTCTTCTTCGAGACCGTCCCCGCCGGGGACGGCACCTTCCAGCTGGCCGCCTCCGAGTCGTTCTCGATGGCGCAGGGCGATGTTCTGAACTTCGGCGAAGTCGGGCTGACTCTCGGCGACTACCTCAACTTCCGCACCTTGGGCACCTTCACCGACGAGTAGGCGGACCTCACCGGGCCGGGGCTGCCCGCCGGGCACACCCCGGCGGGCAGAGTGGCTCAGATCCCGGCGGGGTCACCCCGAGGATCAGGTACTCCACGACGACGTCGAAGGCGCGACGCTCGGTCCCGGGCGGCCACCGTGGACCTCCTCGTCCGGCCCGAGGCGTTGGTGACCAGCCATCCGAACCGCTGGGCCGGGTCTGTGGTGCGGTCGCGACCCCGGGGACCTTCTCCGCGAAGTCCTCGGCTACTGACCGGCCTGGTTGCGACACGACTGTCGCATGCGACCGGCCGCGCGGATGATCTCCACCAGTAGGTCGGCGGCGGCGGCGTGCGCCGGTCGCCAGCCACTGCGGTAGGCCGCCCGTGCCGGTGGCTCTGCCGGCCTCAGTGCCTGGGGCAGTGGGGTCATCTCGAAGTAGCCTCCGGCGTGCTGCCGATCCGGGGTCCACGGAGCGTGCCGTGGCAGCGCCTTGGTGCTCATGGACCCCGCCGCTGTCCGTACGCTCGTCCGCGAGCACTGGTGGACACGCGCCGAGTACGCCGACCGGATAGACCCGGCGGGCGTGGCCGAACTCCTTGGGGGAGCATGCCGAAGGCGCGACGAAACCACGTGCTGAGCGCTGAGTGGCACTGCCGGGAGTTCTTGCACCTACTCCTGCAAGATCACTGATGGATCTATAGCGCACATTCTGATCGTTCTCCCGGCCGCGGGCTCAGCAGGGCCGGCGGCTCGCCATCGGACACTTGCCCCAGGAAAGGCCGCGTCGACCTCTGAGAAGGGGAATGTCCCAGGTTCATCCCTGAGCTGTGCGCCTTGAGTAGACAGGCTTCGAGCCGCAGTGTTGTGACCGATCCAGCACTACAGGTCATCCCGGCCAGTGGGTCAACAAGATCGGCTCGCATTCCCACGGCCGGCTGCGGCTGAGAGTCGCTGCTCGCAGCGACGTCAGTCGCCCGCCAGCCGCTCAGCGGAGCCCGCGGCCAGTGCTTGATCGATCTTGTGAAGAGCGCCTCTGACCAACTCACCGTATGCGTCGTCGCCCAGCGCGTCGGCCGTGGCCCGCGCCTTCTCGAGATGCTCACGAGCGCGGCTGGGGTCGCCGAGTCGCCGGTGGTCGTCGGCGACGCTCAGGTACAGCGACGGCATGAACCCCCGAACCTGCAGCCTGCGATCGAACTCCTGCGCACGCTCGTCGGTCACACCTTCTACAGCCGCCAAGGCTCGCTCGTCCCACAGGAGCTCGGCCCGGTCGTCGTCCTGCAGATCGGCGAGGAAATGCGCGATCACGCAGCGGTGGAAGTCATCGCCTCCGCCCCGCTCGACCTCTACCCACAACATCTCCAGCTCCTGCCGGGCCATCGCCCGCATGCCGGTCCGACCGCGCTGCACAGCGACGATCACCCGAGCCATGACGTCGTCGCCCACACATACACCCTTCTCGTCGCCGTCGAGGAGAACAAGATCGCCATCAGGGCGACGGGGTAACATGTTCACACGCGGAGGGACCTGTCCGTTCTGCCAGAGTGAGGTTCCCCCGCTTGCTCGGAGACCGACGTTCATGGCCGACAGGCCGTGAAGGGAGTCTCTGTGGCAGCACCGAAGAAGTACCCCGACGAGCTGCGTGAGCGCGCGGTCCGGCTCTACCGGGAGTCCGACCCCAAGTCGGTGATCCGCCGGCTGGCCGAGCAGCTGGGCGTGCACCACGAAGCGCTGCGGAACCGGATCCGCCAGGACCAGGCCGACCACAGCGAACGCCACGATCGCCCCACCACCACCGAGACCGAGGAACTACGCCGGCTGCACAAGGAGAACGCCGAGCTCCGCCGGGCGAACGAAATCCTGAAGGCGGCGATTCCTACGACAACGCGCTGATGGAGATTTCTTCTCCACTCTCAACACCGAGCTTGTCTACCGGAAATCGTGGCGGACGCGGGAAGACGCCGAGAGAGGATGGCTCGACCGGCCTCGGCCGAGTTCGGCGTTCGGCCCGATCGCCGAACTCGGCCGGAGCCAGTTCGCAACAGCTTCTCCCGTGTCGATGCGTGGTGGCGCTGCGGGTGCCTCGACCAGAACGGACGGCGTCTCGGACGTCTGTGTTCCGTATCGTCCGGAAGTCCCTCCGGTCGACGCCACCGGTCACCGCCACCCTCGACGAAGGCAACCGACCCGAGGGTCGGCATCGACGGCATGTTGTGCGCCCGTTGTCTCAGCGACCCCTGGCCCGGTCGCAGATGCAGCCGCGCTCGTGCGACATGGAGAGCGTCGCAGCGCAGTAGCGCACGTCGATGGCCGAGTGCTCGGACCAGAGGTGCACGCAGGCCAGGCAGCGCGGGCCCTCGTCCAGCTCGGCCCACTCGTCCTCGACGGTCCTGCCCGGTGTGCCGACAGCGGCGCCGTTGAGCCCGCTCATCGCACGTTCTCCGGGATGTGGTCGAGCGCGGCCAGAACCCGGACAGCCAGGGCGAGGACGGCCTGCTCGGAGAGGTCCGAGCCCTCCCGGATCTCTGCGCGGACGAGTGCCAGCCGCCGTTCGTAGCCTGTGATGGTGACAAGCGGGACCGATGTCATGCCGGTCGTCCGTCCCCCGGGCGGCGATCCGCCCGGCCTGGCCGTTCACCGAGGACGACGGCGGGCCGAACGCCCGCGTACAAGGATGCTCCCGGTACGGACCACCCTACTCGGCCTGCTGCTCCCGCGGCGTGTCGAGCAGTGCCGGCCGCTCGTTTGCGTGGGCAGGGCGGCAGGAGGACAGTCTGGGACGAAGCCACATGGCTCCATGGCCCGCGTCCCACTGGCGCGGCACCCGAGCTCGGCGCACCACGCCGACCGAGGAGATCCGCCATGTCCGACAAGTCTCCGCGCCAGTCCAGTAGCAAGAAGTCCGGCAAGACCATCAAACAGAAGCGCGCCGAGAAGAAGTCCGCCGCGGCCGCGGCCCTCAACCGGGCCGTCATTCCCACGCGGAAGGACAAGTAGGTAGCTGCTCCTGCCGTCACACGCCGCGGCCACCTCGCCGGCTCGGTACGGCCTGTCGTAGGAGGGCCGGCGCGCTCGTCAGGTATCGAGGCGGCCGACGACCGCGCCGAGAAGGTTCCGCAGCGGGCGAGGCACCGCTCGTCACGATGCCGTCGTGGAGTCCACCGCCTGACCCTTCCGCATGCGCGAGCATCTTCGCTTCCAGCCGGAGGCTCACCACGACCGTGAACGCGACCGACAACGGCGAACCCGCGCCACCGCTCCCGATCCCGTCGCACGGCAGAGCCGACGACGCACTCGAGCGCTGGGAGGGAGAGGGCGGCTGCGTCGGGCTTCCCACCCTTCGGGATGCGCGACGCCCGAACTCGATCACGACCGGTCGCTGACTCCGCTCGGCCGGGCACGATCGCCGCGGCCCGACCGACCCTCGCCGGCCGGGGCGGAAGACCTCGAAGCGACGCGAAGATCTTCCCGAACCCCGCTCGTCCACGGCGCCCGGAGTGCGACCGGAGCACCCCTCCGGCTCCGGTCGCTCTCGAACGCCGCGGACGATGCCGAGCGGCCGGTCAGGTCGATGCCGTCAGCGGGGCCGAGCAGGACATGGTGCCATCGGTCTCCCCGATTCCTTCCCCTGCTCCGGGCGAGGGACGGTCGACGGGCCCGGCTCGTAGATCGTGGACCGAACCTCCGCGTCGTCCCGATCCGCGGCGCCAGTGGGACAGGGGACGCCGACCGGAGGGTCTTCGCTGCTCAGGGCGTGGGTCATCGGCGCGGGGTCCGACGCCCTGGTCTCGCCCCAGCCGACGTCGGACCCGCGGGTGGAGCGCTGAAGACGGGCACCGACGGTCTGAGTTGCACAGCTAGCCCTGCCTCTCTTCGGACGGATGCTCGGGCACACCGCCGAGGACTGGGGCAGCTGGGCTTTTGTACCCCGGCCAGGGAGCCAGGGCAACCCGCCGTCGGCGTCGGAGGCCCGCGGCCGGCGCAGCGACCCGGGCTGACGGGACGGTCCGAACCGGGCGGGACGCGGTAACATTGGCCACATCCGGCGCTCGATTCAGGCCCCCGTCGCGCCTTGATCGACGGCCCGAGTCGCCGAGAGGACGTGAGCGCTATGCGCGTCGTGTCATGCCGGGAGTTGTCTCCCGGGCGGCAGGCCGTCGGTGTCTGATCGGGGCGCGGCCGCCCGGGCCCTGCTGGCCATGGGCCGCGACACGGCCGACGACCGCACTGTTGCGCTGCGGATCTGCCGGGCGTGTGCGGCCGGTCTCGACGTCGACGGCGCGGCGATCTCGATCCATACCGCATCCGATACCCGACAGACCTTGGCGGCCACCGACAAGACCGCAACGGTGCTCGAGGAGCTGCAGTTCACCCTCAACGAGGGCGCCTGCGTGGAGGCCGCCACCACCGGTAACCCCGTTCTGGTGCCGGACCTGCTGCACAGCACCGAGGTGGAGCGGTGGCCGGTCTTCGCCGCCGCGGTCGCGGAGCGGACACAGGTACGCGCCCTGTTCGCGCTCCCGCTGCAGTGGGGCGCGGTCAACCTCGGCGTCCTCGATCTCTACCGCCGGGCACCGGGCCGGCTCGACGACACCCGGCAGCGCGACGCACTCGACGCCGCGGACATCGCCACCGTCATGCTCCTCGGACGTGTCACCGATCCCGACGGACAGGCCGGCGACTGGCCCGACGGCACGGCGCTGAGCAGGCCCGAGATCCACCAGGCGACCGGGATGGTGCTCGCCCAACTCGACACCACCGCACCCGACGCGCTGGCCCGGCTACGCGGACACGCCTTCGCCCACGACAGGCTCCTCATCGACGTCGCCCGCGACGTGGTGACCCGCAGACTCACGTTCTACGACGATAGGGAACAGCCATGAGCTCGTCCGAGGGGTGTGTCCCATGAGCCCAGTCCATGCCGATCGGGAGGAAGCGGTCAGCAGGGCGTTCGTCCAGCTGGCGGACACCCTGGTCGACGACTACGACGCGATCGACCTGCTGTACCGCCTCGCCACCACCTGTGTCGAGCTGCTCCCCGCCGACGCCGCCGGGATCGTGCTCGGCGACGCCCGCCGGGAGCTGCACGTCGTGGCGGCGTCGAGCGAAGCGGCGCAGCTGATGGAGCTCTTCCAGCTGCAGAACGACGAAGGCCCGTGCCTGGACTGCTTCCAGACCGCGGCCCCCGTCAGCGTCGACGACCTCGCCGACGCCACCGACCGGTGGCCTGCCTTCGTCGATGCCGTCGCAGCGCGAGGGCAGTTCCGAGCGGTGCACGCGCTGCCCCTGAGGCTGCGCGGCCAGGCGATCGGTGCTCTCAACCTGTTCGACCGACACCCCGGACCACTGCCCGCCGCCGATCTCGCTCTCGCCCAGGCCCTGGCGGACGTCGCCACGATCGGCATCCTCCAGGAGCGGGCGATCCACCGGGCCGAGGTCGTCAGCGAACAACTCCAGACCGCCCTGACGAGCAGGGTCACCATCGAGCAGGCCAAGGGCGTGCTCAGCCAGTGGCTGGGGGTCGATGTGGAGACGGCCTTCGACCGGCTCCGCGCCCACGCCCGCGCCCACAACCTCAAACTGGTCGAGGTCGCCCGACGCATCGTCCGGAGGGAGATGGACCCCGCACAGTTCCCCGCCCCCGCCCCCGCCCCCGCGTCTCGTCGACCGTGAACCGGGGGAGCCGACGGCGAGTCCCCGGCCCCCTCGATGCCGGTGCTCTGCTGGTAGGCAGGACCGGCAGGGGGTGAGGCCAGCACGAGCTCGAGGGTGTTCGGTCAGCGCCGTGCGCCACGGCGGCTGTAGGCCGCGGTGACGATCGCGACGCCGATGACCGCGACGACGAGTTGGACCACCAACTCGAGCCAGTCGATACCGCCGGTGTCGGTGGAGATGCCGATGGCGCGGGCGAGGAACGTGCCGACGAACGCGGCGACGATGCCGACGACGATGGTCAACCAGATCGGGATGTTCTGTTTCCCGGGCAGGACGAGGCGGGCGAGGGCTCCGATGATGGCGCCGATGACAATAGCGGTGATGATCCCGGTGACGGTCATGAGTTACTCCCAGTGATGGTCGGCGTGGGTGTTGTGGACTCGGATGCGGATCGTGGGTGATCGCTCCAGGGCGATCGTGGTGAGCTGCTCCCCGACTGCGGACCGGACCTGGTCGGGGAGGTCCCCGGCCTCGCGCAGAGGGGTGGAGACGGTGGCGCGGACCCGGCCGGGGCTGACGGAAGCGGTGGCGCGGGAGACCCCGTCGACCCGGCGCGCGGCACGGACGACGGCGGTTCGCACGCTCCGTCGGGTGGCTCCGGCCTGCGTACCGGCGCCGACGGCAGCCAGGGACAACACGTTCGGTGCACCGGGCAGCCAGGCGCAGACCAGGAGGATCACCCCGAGCGCGCCGAGAACCCCACCACCGATCAGGACGGGCAGGTCGGCCCAGGTCAGCTCGGACCCTCGGGTGGCCAGCGAACCGAAGGGGATGACGGGCGCCTGCCCGAGCAGTACCTGCACGCACGACGCTATGACGAGCGCCATGAGCGCGAGCAGGATCGCGGCGACAATGCTGGCCGGGATCACCCGGCGGGGCCGGCGGATCACCGCAGCACCCGGCCCGACGCTGGCAAGGCGGAGATCCGGGTGGTGACGTGGACGCGGTCGGCGACGCCACCGACGTCGCCGGTCTCGCCGACGGCGCGGGCGGCGATCTTCTCCACCACGCTGTCGGCGATCGTGGTCCGCCCAGGACCGCCCGAATACTCCCGGAGGGCGGTCTGGGCGGTCGAACCGGGCCGTGCGTCGCGTGCCGTGTCCGGCGCAGGCTCGGGGGCAACCGTGGTCATCGGGGTGTCCGGTCCCGGCCGGCGGAGCCGAACCGGGACAGATCGAGCCGGCCGTCGAGGTAGCGGCCGACCGCGAATCCGAGGACACCGAAGATCAGGACCACCACGAACGCGACCAGGCCGCCGAAGGCCGCGGCGAGACCGAGGCCGATCCCGGCGATCGTGCCGAGCAGGGTTGCGTTCATCGCGCGGGCTCCTCGTGCTCTGGCCGAGCTCGACGTCGATCGGGTCCGTCGTCGGCGGTGGGGGTGGGGCTGGGTGGCTCGATGGTGATGACGGTGGTGGCCGCGGTCTCGGTGTTGCCGACCTCGACCGTGACCGTGGCCCCTGCCGGAGGATCGATCGGCACGACCGGGCCGGCGGCCGGGGGTTCGATCCCGTCGCCGTCGCCGGTCACCCTCGACGACGGGAGCGTGCTTTCGGTGAGGGCTGCGGCACCTGGACGCGGTGGCCGGCCAGCCGAGCCGGCCTCCGCCGGAGGTCGCGGTTCCGGCTCGTCGCCGGGCAGGCGCAGGTCCTCGATGACGACATCGACCGGCCTGCCGGCGGCCCACGGCGCGACCGCCGTCCGGACGTGGGCGGCGACCTGGAGCATGCTGGCAGCGGCCAGGTACGCGGTCACGTGGATCTCGATCGCATCGGTACCGATACGGATGCCGGGGAGGCGCCGCCCCGGCAGGTAGGTCGCGACTTCTCCATAGGTCCCGGGATGGAGCCCGGCCACCAGCGGGCAGGACGTGACGGCGGCGGCGATGAGGTCGACGTCGTGCCCGGGGCCAAGGGATCGGGCGGATTCCCGCGGCGGGCGGGCCGAGCTGGGATCCACGGTCATTGCACGCGCCTCTCCCGCTGCTCGCCCCCGTCGTCGCTGCCCCCGTCGTCGCTGCCCCCGTCGTCGTCGGACGGCAGGTGGACGTCGTTGACGTTGATGTTGACCTCGACGACCTCGAGTCCGGTCATCCGCTCCAGCGACGTGATCACGTTCCGACGCACCGCCTTCGCCAGGTCGACGATCGACACGCCGTACTCGACCGCCATGTCCAGATCGACCGCGGCCTGGGTCTCGCCGACCTCCACCGTGACGCCCTGCCCGGCGTTGACGGTTCCACCCGGGATCCGTTCGCGGATCGCACCGAAGGCCCGTGCAGCTCCGCCTCCCAGCTTGTAGACGCCGCCGACCTCACGTGCGGCCAGACCGGCGATCTTCGACACCACAGCCTCGGCGATCAGAGTCCGCCCGTGCGAGGTGCTCAGTCCGGAGGACCCGCCGTTCGACGATGTCGCCGGTGTGGATGTGGGGGACGCGGTCGGTGCACTCATGGCTGTCCTTTCTTCACTGTCTGGCCCGGGCGGTGAGGCGTGCGATCCGGGCAGTGGTGGGCCAGCGCACGGTGTACGCCCAGCCGAGCTTCTCCAACGCCCAGATGACGCGGGCGGTCATGTCGATCTGGCCGCGGCCGATTCCGTGACGAGCGCAGGTCGGGTCGGCATGGTGCAGGTTGTGCCACGACTCGCCCATGGACAGCACGGCCAGCGGCCACACGTTGGTGGCCTTGCCCGGCGCGTCCCAGGGCCGATCGCCGATCATGTGACAGATCGAGTTGATCGACCAGGTCACGTGGTGCAACACCGCGACCCGGACGAGCCCGGCCCAGAAGAACGCCGTGAGCGCGCCCCACCAGGACTGGGTGACCAGCCCGCCGATGGCCGCGGGGGCGAGCAGGCTCAGCGCGGTCCACAAGGGGAAGAGCCCCGCGATCCGCACGAGGGCGGTATCGGAGAGCAGATCCGGGGTGAATCGTTCGGCGTTGGTGCGCTCCCGGCTGAACAACCAGCCGAGGTGCGCGTGGAAGAAGCCGCGGGCGAGGGCCACCGGCGTGGTTCCGAAGAGCCAGGGCGAGTGGGGGTCGCCTTCCTTGTCGGCGAACGCGTGGTGGCGGCGATGATCGGCCACCCATGTGATCACATCTCCCTGCATGGCCAGGCTGCCGGCGATCGCGAGGCCGTTGCGCAGCCCACGGCGGGCCTTGAACGCGCGATGGGTGAAGTGGCGGTGGAACCCGACGGTGACCCCGAACCCCGACAGGTAGTAGAAGCCGACGGTCAGGCCGACGTCGAGCCAGGACAGTCCCCACCCCCAGGCCAGCGGCACGGCGGCGACG
This sequence comes from Pseudonocardia sp. NPDC049154, assembly GCF_040648315.1. Taxonomy (NCBI): domain Bacteria; kingdom Bacillati; phylum Actinomycetota; class Actinomycetes; order Pseudonocardiales; family Pseudonocardiaceae; genus Pseudonocardia; species Pseudonocardia sp. NPDC049154. The sequence continues at coordinate 71,747 of NZ_JBEZDN010000019.1, read as the reverse complement.
AGAGCGAGCATCGGGATGAGGGTGAAGACGTAGACCAGCGCGGCCTCACCACGCGGGCGCCGATCTGCGTACACGGGCTTTCCGACCGGCCGGGGTGGAGCAGGGGAAGGATCGTGCGGGCCGGGTGGTGAGGGGAGGATGTGGGTGGTGGTCACGTTGACTCGACGCTCCTGGACGTGGGCGGCGACACGCTGGCAGCTACCAGGTGCCCGCCCGCCAGGGTCCGGAGCGGGCCAGGCCCGCCGTCGGTACGAACAGGTGGTACGACGCGGCCTTCGCCTCCTGGGTACCCCCGGCAGGGCCGCGCCAACCAGCAAGTTGTCGCCTCAGATCGCTCCGGCGGGGCACGCCGCGCTCCCGGGGGTCTGATGGTCCCCTCCGCACTGCTCGACGGTGTAGTCTTGCGTCACAGAGTTCTTCCAGTACGTCAGCGGTCTGCCGACGTCGGCCTCTGCGAAATCCGGTGCCGAGTGCTCTCGCTCGGGAACGGGGACACCGATATGACATCGGCACCCATCTCATCCAGCTCCGCCATGAACGCCGGGTCCGGCCCTGCCCCGTCCGGCGAGCGGCTCCGACTGTCGGTCAAGCCGGTCGGCCCGGTGGTCACCGGGCAGGTCGACGGTGCCTGGTGGCCGCACTCGCGTGATCTCGTCGGCGAACTCGCCGCCCTGCTCCCGGCCCTGGTCGAGCGCCTCGGCCCCGTCGAACGCATCAGCTACCGGCTGACCGAGTGGGACCCCGCGGATCGCAAGGCCGACATCGGCGGTACCCGCGTCCGGCTGGGCGGCTTCCGTTCCCAGACCGCACACACTGTGGACGTGCTCGCCGAGCAACACCGAGTCACGCTGCTCGTCATCCCACCCGACACGGCAGACGGAGCCGCGTCCTCAGCATTGGGAACCGCGGGAACCGACGGCAACGCCGACAGCATCGACGAGCTGCTGACCGCAGCCGTCCCCGCCGCCTGACATCCCGCATCCCGACACCACGGAGGCGCACCATGACCACTGCGTCGACCGATCGACGCCAGACCCCCTACGAGCGCCGGGTGGAGCTCGTCACCGACGCGGTGGCGGCGAACTCGCCCCTGACGAGGGCCGCCGCCGGTGAGCTCGCCGTCCTCATCCTGAACGCGCTCGACCACATCCCCGAGCGGGTGCGGTAGACGATGCCCGCCACCGGGTCACGGGCAGGACGGTCGCGCGGAGAACACGCCGACACCGCGGCCACCGCGGCGCAACAGCACCCGCTGCCCTGGCACAACACACCTGCCGGCGGCGAGAACCACGTCACCGACGCACGTGGCGCGACGGTGTACCAGGGATGCGACGCATCCGAGATGTTCCGGCTGCTCGAGGCCGCCACCACCCACAGCGAGCCGGCGCGACGACAGTCGCGGGCACTGCACGGGCTCGTGCGCCGGCGTCGCTCCGCCCATCCAGCGGGGCGATGAACCCCATACCGCTCGTCGTACGGATCCGCTCTGTCGCAGTCAGTCACGCAGCAGGGTTCGATCCACCCAGGCGCTGACGTCGATGTCGTGCCGGGCAGCGATCTCGATGAGGTCCTCCAGGCGCGCGCGGTGCCGCGCTGCCTCATACGGCTGATCGTCTTCGACAGCGGCGACGAGGCGCTCCTGGGTCGCCGTGATCTGTATCCGCAGCTCTTCGAGCACGATCATCGCCTCCTTCGGCGCGTCGGCGGGTGCGGAGGTCTCGCGGACCGCGGCGGTGCCACGCGAGGTCAGTCGGAGCGTGTCAGTCGGAGCGTGCGGACTGCCGGACCAGCACGTACGACTCGGACCGGGGAACGGTTGCTCCGGCTCGCACCGCGGCGTCGACGGGCAGTTCCTCGAGGAGGGCGTCGACGCGGTCCGCCGCATCCCGGTCCGTCCACGTGGTCACGAGCAACAGGCTGCCGCGCTCCCGATCGACGAGCAGCTCGGAGCTGCAGAGACCGGGGGCGGCGGACATGCGGTGCAGCAGCTCGTCCTGGGCGAAGGCCAGCCCGGCGTCGACCTTCGCCGGCTCGAGCTGCACACGGGTCATCCGCACCGACGCACCCGGATCGGGAACCGCGGATCGGTCGGCATCGACGACTTCGAAGCTCTCGGCGACCAGTTCGCCACCCGCCGCGACCGCGGCGCTCTCACGGGCGCGGGTCAGGACGACCTCCGAGGAACGCTGCGGATCGTCCCAGTAGGACATCGCGACGATCACGCCGCCCTCCCGGTCGACGAGTGTGGTCAGGCCCTGATTCCCGTCCGCCGACTCGACGGCCCCGCGATCGGACTCCTCGATGTCGGCGACGCCGGACCCGATCTTGGCTCGCAGCCCGAATATGGTGTTGACCCGCGCGTACATCGGGAGCCTCCTCGCCGCCCCACCACGATGTGGGACCACCACACCCTCGCGCAACGTTCGCGCCCTTGACAGGAGGCGATAGACCCTGACGGTGTGCCATGCACCACAGCAGCGCCGGCCCACCCGGTCCGGTTCATGCAGGCGCGTCGTCGTGCCGTGGGACGGCGACAACCACCGTCGGGTCATCCTTCGCGATCTGGATGATCGTCTTGCCGGGCGTGCGCCGGTGGCGGGCGAAGGCGGCAGGCGTCTCGACGAGTGGACGGACGTCGCCGACGATGGGCTTGAGGCGGCCGTCCCGGAGCCGCTGGGCCAGGTCGGCGAGTCGCGCGCGATCGGGTTCGACCACGAAGAAGACGGCGCGACCGTCGTCGGGTTGCACGGCGGGTGGCTCGGCGATGGTCACGAGGGTGCCGCCGGGGCGCACGAGGGCGGTCGAGCGCTCGAGGACGTCGCCGCCGATCACGTCGAGGACCACGTCGACGTGGCCGACCCCGTCCAACGAGTCGGCGTCCAGGTCCAGGAACGCCTGTGCGCCGAGGTCGAGCACGACGTCGCGGTCGTCGGCCCGTCCGGTGCCGATCACCTGGGCTCCCACCTCCCGGGCGAGCTGGACGGCGATCGACCCGACGCCGCCGGCGGCGCCGTGGATCAGCACGGTCTGCCCGGTGGTGAGCTGCGCGTGGTCGAACAGCCCTTGCCACGCGGTCAGCCCGGAGATCGGCAGTGCGGCCGCCACGGTGTGGTCGATGTCGGCGGCCAGGGGTGCGAGGTTGCGCGCCTCCACGGCGGTGTACTCGGCCAGGGAGCCGTTGCGGGTCCAGTCGGCGAGGCCGAACACCCGCTGCCCGACGGTGAGGCCGGTGGTGCCGTAGCCCAGCTCGACGACGACTCCGGACAGCTCGTGCCCGGGCACGCTGGGTGTGCGGTCCCGGCCGGCCCGGTCGGTCCAGGTGCCGGGCCAGTCGAGCTCGCCGGGGGTGAAGCCGGCAGCGTGGACCCGCACGACGACGTCGTTCTCGGCGGCGTGCGGGTGGGGCAGGTCGGTCAGGGCGAGCCCGGCGATACCGGCCTCGCGGTCTCGGACGGTGATGGCGTGCATGTCAGTTCCTTTCCAGGCGGCCACTCGACCGGCAGGGGTGTTCTGGACGAGCCCCCGACGAGACTCGCGCCTTCATGTGCGTCAGCTCGGCCAGGCCGAGCCGAGGATCCGCTCGACGGTGGTCGTGCGCCGGAAACCGGGGACGAAGTGCTCGAGGACGTCGGAGTTCACGGTCCCGTTCGTCGTCTCCGGACGGTTCTTCAGCCCCTCGTGATAGGCGCGCAGGAACTCGTTCTTGAAGTCGTCGCGCGGGTGAACGGCGAGTGTCTCCGCCAGCTGGTCGGGGTCCAGGCCGTCGAGACCGAAGCCGAGCACGTCCGTCAGCACGCCGAGATAGGTGGCGGCGATCTCCGGACCCATGCGGTCGGGAATTCCCGGCGTCGTGTGCAGCGCGATCGCTGTCCACACGGTCTCGGCGGCCGCGGGGGAGAAGCCCCGTTCGAGCAGGAACGTGCGCGCGTGGTCGGCCCCGTCGACCTCGAACCGCTGCTCCACCTCGGAGAAGGGCGTGGCCAGACCGGCGTCGTGGAACAGGGCGGCCAGGTAGAGAAGCTCGGGATCAGGTGCCAGGCCGAGCCGGTCAGCGTGGAGCCGGCCGAAGACGAAGACCCGGCGGGAGTGGTGGTAGATGAGCGGGCTGGTCGTCTCCTGGATGAGACGTGCGGCTTCGGCGGTTGCCGCCGTCTCGGGGATCTGCACGCCCGCGATGACCTCTGACATGGCTTCTGCGCTTTCCTCCTGTGATGGTCCGGCTTCGATGCTGCCGACCACCGCACGCTCCGCGCTGCCTTCGTCCGGCCAGGAACCCCTCACATCAGGACGGTCTCCTTCCCCCTGCGGCCGCGGCTCGCACAACGACTGATCCGCATCGGCGTGAGCTCCTGCCCGATCGCGTTGTGCTACCAAGAGCAGGTGGCCTCGTCCGCCGCGGACTCCGCTCCGCACCGCGTCGCGTTCCTCGTCTACGACGGCGTGACGCTGCTGGACGTCGCGGGCCCGGCGGAGGTGTTCACGGAGGCGAACCGGTTCGGCGCCGACTACCGGGTCGTGCTGCTGTCGCCGACCGGCGAGGACGTCACGTCGAACCTCGGGTTCAGGGTCGCGGTCGACGGCGCCGTCTCCGCCGAGCCCGCAGCGGGCACGTACGTGGTGGCCGGCTCGAGCCTCTATCCGCGGACACCCGTGCCCCGGGAGCTGGCGGACGCCGCACGGGTCCCGGCGGCCGGCGCCCGCCGGGTCGCGTCGATCTGCACGGGCGCGTTCGTCCTCGCTGCTGCCGGCCTCCTCGACGGCAAGCGCGCGACCACGCACTGGAAGGTGACCCATGAGCTCGCCGCCCGGTGCCCGACGTGCCGCGTCGAACCCGACGCGATCTACGTCCGCGACGGCACCACGTACACCTCGGCGGGGGTGACCGCCGGGATCGATCTGGCGCTCGCGCTCGTCGAAGAGGACCACGGGCCCGACGTGACCCGCGACGTCGCACGCGCCCTGGTGGTCTACATGCAGCGGTCGGGCGGCCAGTCTCAGTTCTCCGCCCCGCTGCAGGGTCCGCCACCCCGTTCGCCGGCCCTGCGGACGATCACCGACCTGGTGACGGCGGACCCCCAGGGCGACCACTCACTCGGTGAGCTCGCGAAACACCTCAACGTCAGCACCCGGCAACTCACCCGGCTCTTCCACGACGAGCTGTCCACCACCCCGGCCCGCTACGTGGAGAACATCCGCTTCGACATGGGGAGGGCGCTGCTCGACCAGGGGCACACCGCGACACGGGCGGCGGCTCTCGCCGGATTCCCCAGCTACGAGAGCATGCGCCGGGTCTTCGCGAAGAAGCTGTCCATCAGCCCCGCGGCCTACCAGCGCCGTTTCGGCACCGCTCGCCGCGCCACCGCGGAACAGCCGTCGAACTCAGGGCACCGCGTCGGATAGCGCAGCACGCGAGGACACAGCGGTGGTCGTCCTCCGTCAGGGGGTAGACCGAGGGCGTCGTCGATGTGCGACACGTGCTCGGGTCGGGTGATCGTCGACAGGAGACCCGGGCGCCCGGACCGCTTGCCCCCGGAGCCGCCGCGAGCAGGATGAGGTCATGGGTTCCTACGAGCGGACGATCGCGGTCGCCGCACCGCCGGACCGGGTGTGGGCGGTGCTCGAGGACGTCGAGGCCTGGCCGGCGTCGACCCCCTCGATGTCCTCCGTGCGCCGCACCGTCGACGGCGGGCTCCGCGTCGGGGAGCGCATCCGGGTGCGGCAGCCCCGCCTGCCGCCGGCGGTGTGGACCGTGACCCGTGTCGAGCCCGGCCGGTCGTTCACCTGGACCTCGCGCGCCCCCGGCCTGCACTCCGTGGGCGACCACGAGATCCGACCCGGAACCGACGGGTGCACCCTCGTCCTCCGGTTCGCCCAGACCGGCCCGCTCGCCGGGCCGGCCTGGCGGCTGATGGTGCGCACCGTCCGTCGTTACGTCGACCTCGAGGCCGAGGGGTTGAAGCGACGAGCGGAGTCGTCGGTGAGCTGAGCAGCGGTCTGCCCGTTCAGCCGGTGGGCCCGTAGGCCGCTGCGATCTCCTCCGACCCCACCCAGCGGCTGTAGGTCGGACCCTGCGGCCACCCCTGCGGCGAGTCCTGCCACACCTCCTGCCGGCCGTACGGCAGCAGGTCGACCAGGCCGAACAGGTAGCTCAGCTGCTCGGTGCCGCGGCCGTTGGTGTGCCAGGTCCGGTAGACCGTGTCGCCGTCGCGCAGGAACACGTTGACCGCGAACCCGCCGCCGGGCGGGGCCTCGACGTCGGAGCCGAACGAACTGTTCGCCGTCGAGTACCAGTCCATGGTGTTGCCGACCCGGCGCCGGTAGGCGAGCGCCTCGTCGATCGGGCCCTGGGTGACGACCACGAAGCGGGCGTCGAACTTCGCGAGGCCCTCGAGGCGGGTGAACTGCGAGGTGAAGCCGGTGCAGCCGCCGCACTGCCACTCCTCGCCGTCGTGCCACATGTGGTTGTAGACGATCAGCTGCGGGGCGTCGCCGAAGACGTCGACGAGCCGGACCGGGCCGTCGGCGCCCTCCAGCACGTAGTCGGGCATCTCGACCATCGGCAGCCGCCGGCGCTGGGCGGCGATGGCGTCGAGCTCGCGGGTCGCGGCCTTCTCCCGCACCCGCAGCGCGGCGAGCTCCTTCTCCCAGGTGGCGGCGTCGACGACGGGCGGCAGTGCGGACGCGGTCATGGTTCCTCCTCCGAATCGCTACTCCCGGGGCAGACCTGTCGTGTGCCGCGGACTCATCGGTCCCGCGGTCGGAAGGACGAGCCGGGACACGGCGAGATCAAGTCCATGCGGACCGCCGCGGCGCACCGCCGCAAGGGGGTCGCGGCCGCGTTGGTGGACCACATCGTCGCCGAGGCGCACGCCCGCGGGCTGACCCGGTTGAGCCTGGAGACCGGCACGCACGAGTTCTTCGCGCCGGCTCGGGCCCTCTACGCGGGGCGGGGGTTCGTGACGTGCCCGCCCTTCGTCGGCTACACCGACGACCCGCACAGCACCTTCATGACGCTCGCACCGGTGCCCGCCCGCGACCCGCAGGGCGACGTCGTCGAGCTCTCCGAGCGGCTGCCCGGCGCCTGAGGACCGCCCCGGTCCTCTCGACCGGAGCGGCGAACCGCGCGATCATGCCCGCACCGGGTACCCGAGGGTTGCGCGTGGCGGGTCTCCGGCGAACAGGTGGGTGAACGACTCCGTCGGCGAAGGAGATCCGGTAGGTGAACGACGTCGGCAGCGCCCTCGACAGCCTGCTCGCCATCGCGGTCGTCGCGGCGCTCGCCCCGCTGCTGCTCGGCCTGTTCCCCCGGGTGCGCATCCCGCAGGTGGTGCTCCTGCTCGCCGGCGGGATCGTCGTGGGTCCGCAGGTGCTCGGCCTGGCGGCGCCCGCGCCCGTCGAGCCGCTCGCCGATCTGGGTCTGGGGTTCGTGTTCCTGCTCGCCGGCTACGAGCTCGACCAGCGGCTGTACCGGCAGGACGCGGGGCGCCGGGCGTTGCTGGCGTGGACGGTGTCGCTGCTGCTCGCGCTCGGGGCCGTCGGGCTGCTCACCTGGCTGGGGCTGGTGCGGGCGTTCGTGCCCGTGGCCCTCGCGATGACCACCACCGCCCTCGGCACGCTCGTGCCGGTCCTGCGCGAGAACGGCATGCTGCGCGGCCGGCTGGGCGGGTACCTGATGGCCGGCGGCGCGGCCGGCGAGCTGTTCCCGATCCTCGCGATCGCGGTGTTCCTCGGCATCGCCAACCGGTTCGTCGCGCTGCTGTCCCTGGCGGCGGTGGCCGTGCTCGCGGTGCTGCTCGCCGTCGCGTCCCGGGTCATGCGGCCGGGTGGGCGGCTGGCGCGGGTCTTCGCCGAGCGCCAGCACGAGACCAGCCAGCTGACGCTGCGGTTCACGGTGCTGCTGCTCGTGCTGCTGCTGGCGGTCACCGAGCGGTTCCACCTCGACGCCGTGCTCGGCGCGTTCCTGGCCGGGATGGTGCTGCGGCGCTGGGCCGGGCCGAGCGCGCCGGTGCTGGAGGAGAAGCTCGACGTGGCCGGGCACGGCTTCCTCATCCCGATCTTCTTCGTGTACTCCGGCATGACGATCGACCTGTACGCCATCGCCCAGGCCCCGCTGCGCCTGGCGCTCTTCTTCGGGCTCATGGTCGCCCTCCGCGGGCTGCCGGCCCTGCTGGTCTACCTCGGCGTGCTGTCCCTGCGCGAGCGGGTCCAGACCGCACTGGTGACGGCCACCGCGCTGCCGCTGGTCGTCGCGCTCGCCCAGATCGGGCTGCGCAACGGGACGATGCTGCCGGAGAACGCCGCCGCGCTCGTCGGCGCGGCGGTGCTCACCGTCCTGGTGCTGCCGACCCTGGCCGTGTCGATCCACCGGCCGGCCGCGGAGGAGAGCCCCCGCCGCGACGCACCCTCGCCCTGACCGCTCCGGGTCCCTCCGGCCCTATCGCGGGGACTGCGGGCGGGGCAGGCTCGTGGGCGTCCGTGCCAGCCCGACCGAGGAGCACCGGATGACACAGCCGCACGAACCCGCCACCGCCCCGGGCGAGGTGCCGACGAGCGCCGAGCGTCCGGCACCGACCGGTCCCTACGACGACGAGACCCTCGCCCGGCTGCTGCACGACCTCGACGTCGCCAACGACTGGCACCGCGGCCCGTGAGGGCCGGCTAGAACGCTCCGGTCGCGAGGAACCGCTCGATCCGCTCGGTGTGGGGCGCGAGGTCCAGGCCCTGCGCCGCGACCCAGCCGTCGTCGTAGTAGCTGTGCCGGTAGCGCTCGCCGCCGTCGCAGATCAGGGTGACCACGCTGCCCCGCACGCCGTCGGCCAGCATCCGCGCGACGAGGTGGTAGACGCCCCACAGGTTCGTCCCGGTCGAGCCGCCCGCGAACCGCCCCGTGCGTTCGTGCAGGTGGCGGACGGCGGCGATGCTCGCCGCGTCCGGCACCGGCAGCATCAGGTCGATCACCCCGGGCACGAAGCTGGGCTCCATCCGCGGGCGGCCGATCCCCTCGATGCGGCCGGGCGTCCCGGTGGCGTAGTCCGCCGCTCCGCTCGCCCAGCCCGGCAGGAACGCCGAGTTCTCCGGGTCGACGACGGCCAGCCGCGTCGGCATCCGCCGGTAGCGCAGGTACCGGCCGATCGTCGCCGAGGTCCCGCCGGTCCCCGCCCCGACGACGATCCACTCCGGCACCGGGTACCGCTCCCGCGCGAGCTGCGCCACGATCGACTCGGCGATGTTGTTGTTGCCGCGCCAGTCCGTCGCCCGCTCGGCGTAGGTGAACTGGTCGAGGTAGTGCCCGCCGCACTCGGCGGCCAGCCGCTCCGCCTCGGCGTACATCCCGGCCCCGTGCTCGACGGGGTGGCAGCGGCCGCCGTACCGCTCGATCAGCGCGATCTTCTCCGGACTGGTCGAGCGCGGCAGCACCGCGACGAACGGCACGCCGATCAGCTGCGCGAAGTAGGCCTCGGACACCGCGGTGGACCCGGAGCTGGCCTCGACGACCGTCGTGTGCGGCCCGATCTGCCCGCTGACCAGGGCGTGCAGGAACAGCGAGCGGGCCAGGCGGTGCTTGAGGCTGCCGGTGGGGTGCACCGACTCGTCCTTGAGATAGACGTCCACGCCCCAGTCGGCGGGCATCGGCAGGACGTGCAGGTGGGTGTCCGCGGAGCGGTTCGCGTCCGCCTCCACGCGCCGCACGGCCTCGTCGACCCACAGCCGGTCCGTGCCCGCCCGTTCCACCGCCACCGCGGAACCGTATCCGCCGGTCCGCCCACCGGGAGCCGGGGCAGGGCAACGCTCAGTGCAGGAACTTCAGCCCGACCACGCCGGCGACGATCGCGAGCAGGCACAGCAGCCGGGCCGCCGTCGTGGGCTCGCCGAGGGCGACCATGCCGTAGAGCGCGGTGCCGACGGCGCCGATCCCGACCCAGGTCGCGTAGCCGGTGCCGACCGGGATCGACCGCAGTGCGTACGCGAGGCCGGCCATGCTCAGGACCAGCGCCACGAGGAACGTGACGGACGGCAGGAGCGCGGTGAACCCGCGGCTGCGGGCCAGCGCCGCGGCCCAGACGGTCTCGAGGACACCCGAGACGACGAGGACGATCCACGCCATGACACACCTCCGGGAGGGCGTCGTCTTGTCGTGCCGGGTACGACGCGCTCGTCCGGGGAGTCCGCAGGAGGCGGGTCCGCGATCGACGATAGCAACGTCCGTGCTCGTCGGGCCCCGGTCGTGACCGGTCTGACCCGCGCCGATCACGGCCGGGGGGGCCGCGGACCGGGCTAGCATCACGGGATGTTCTCGGCGGCGGCCTCCTCGTTCGACGAGTGGAGCGCGATCGCCGAGACCAGCTTCGTCCCGCTCCGGGTCCGGCCGCCGGCCGCGGGGCCCGCAGGGTTCCGCGGCGAGATCGTCGGACGCGGGCTCGACACCCGCCTGGGCCTGTCCCGGATCGCGGCCGACCCGTGCCGGATGACCCGGTCCGGGTCGGTGGACGACGCGCCGGACACGCTCTTCCTCTCGATCCAGCGCAGCGGCGCGGTCCGGGTCGCGCAGGCGGGGCGGGTCGCCCGGGCGGTCGCCGGCGAGGCCGTGCTGTACCGCAGCCGCGAGCGGCTGTCCCTCGAGTGCGAGGCGTCGACCTCCTGTCTGACGCTGCAGGTGACGGGGGAGTGCGCCGAGCTCGACGAGGCCGCCGTCGCCGCAGGTCTCGCGCGGACGATCCCGGGGTCGACGCCCGCCCTGCGCGTGCTGGCCGCCACCGCGGGCACCCTCGAGCAGACCGTCCACGGCCTGGACGCGGTGTCGGCCGCCCGGATGTCGTCCGCCGTGCTGCAGATGCTCGACGCGCTGCTCGGCTCGCTCGGCGGCACCGAGACGCTGCCGACCGGCCCGGTCGCCCTCGCCGCGACGATGCAGCGGTTCGTCCTGGAGAACCTCACCGATCCCGGCCTGTCCGTCGACACGATCGCCCGGCGCTTCGGTGTCTCCGGCCGTTACGTCACGCGCGTGTTCGCCGAGGCGGGACAGCCGCCGCCCGCGACGTTCCTGCGCGACGAGCGCCTGCGACGGGCCGCCCACCTGCTCGGCCGGGAGCACCGCCCGACGGTCGCCGCCGTCGCCGCCCGGTGCGGGTTCGCCGACACCACCACGTTCACCCGGGCCTTCCGACGCCGGTACGGGGTCGCGCCCGGGGCCTGGGCCCGCCCGGGCGAGCCGCCGGTCGCCTCCGCCTGATCGGTCAGGTCCGCGCGGCGGTGAGCACCGCCGTCAGGTCCGCGGCGATGCTCTCCGCGTCCCGGGTGTCCGGCCAGTACCGGGCCGGGGCCGCGGCGGGGTCGAGCAGGTACGTCATCGCGGTGTGCTGCACCTCGTGGCCCGCCGGGGTGTCGCGGCGGCGGGTGAAGACCCGGAAGGACGCGGCCGCGTCGCCGGTCTGCGCCGCGGTCCCGGTGAGCCCGGTGAACCGCGGGTGCGTGGCCCCGAGATGGGCCTTCAGGCGCTCCGGGGTGTCGCGTTCGGGGTCGACCGTGACGTACAGCGGGACCATGGCCGCGGCCGCCCCGCCCAGCCGGTCGAGCACGTCGTCGAGCTTGGCCAGGGCACGGGGGCAGACCATCCGGCACGAGGTGAACCCGAACTGGACCAGCTGCCAGCGGTCGCGGTAGGACCGCTCGGTGACAGGGGTGCCGTGGTGGTCGACCAGCGAGTACGTCGCGCGGATCGGCGGGGCGGTCACGGCGCGGCCACCAGGTCGACGGCCGCGCCGTCCGGCACGGCGAGCACGGACGGGGTGCGCGGGGTGACCTCCGTGCCGTCGACGCGCAGGCGCGCTCCCGGCGGGAGGCCCGCCAGCGTGACGGTGCCCTCGCCGGGGACGGTGCGGTCGCGGCGCAGGCGGGCGTGCAGCACCCCGTCGACGACCTCGGCGCGGCTGACCTCGACGTCGCGGTCCACCGCGGCGAGCCGGGGCGCGTCGTGGTGGCCCGCCGGCCAGGGCTGCTGATAGATGCGCCGCAGGCCGTCCGCGACGTTCAGCCGCGCGTAGCCGAGCAGGACGTTCCCGGACATGGGCTCGATCTCGGTGCGCCGCCCGTCGGCGTCCGACGGCGTGTCGTTGCGCGGGTAGTAGAGGCCGCCGTCGCGCCAGGCCGGGGCCATGAACCGGTCGGCGTGCGCGAGCAGGCCGTCGAGGGTGTCCCGGTCGCCCATCTCGGAGGCCCAGGCCGCGACCCAGCCGAAGTCGCAGGTGTCGGACACGATCTCCTGGCCCATGACCTGCCGGGCGGGCGCGGACGGCACAGACACCGTGCCGTCGGGCCCGGGTTCGAGGAAGTCGGCGACCTGCCGCCGGTAGTGCCGGTGCACGAAGTCGTGGTTCCAGGTGTTCATCAGCGCGCCGCACCAGGCGTCGACCCAGGGGGACGGGCGCTCGTTGGGGCGCACCTCCCGGGTGTCCTCGGAGATCATCATGGCGTAGTGGCCGGCCTCGTCGAGGCGGCCGAAGTCGGCCCAGGCCTTCTCGTAGCCGGCCACGACGTCGTCGGCGCGGGTGCCGCCGGTGATCTGGTCGTGCAGCCGGAAGCCGAGGATCGCGGGCTGGTTGCAGATCTGGAACACGCAGTTCGGCTCGCACGCGACGCCGAGGTAGCCGCTCTCGACCATGAGCCAGTAGAGGTGCTCGGTCAGCGAGTCCCGGTCGTAGGCGAACCGCTTCTCGGGGCCGCCCCAGAAGAACGACCAGTGCCGGAAGGTGAGCGAGCCGGGGGTGGCGTAGTGGTCGGTGCCGAAGAGCTGGTCGTGCAGCGCGGCGCAGGACTGCACGTACGCCGAGTACATGATGTTGTCCCGCACGACCGGGTCCCACTCCTCGGTGAGCCCGTCGGAGAGGTGGGCGTTGAACACCGAGCCGCCGCGCGAGACGTCGCGCCAGTACAGCCACACCTCGGGCATGAGCAGCTTCTCGATCAGCCGGCGGATCGTGGGGGCGAACAGGCCGGGCGCCGCGGGCAGCCGGTGCCGGTGGGTGAGGGCGAGCCCGTAGACCATGTAGGCGAGCTGGAAGCGGTAGCCGCCGAAGTCGTCCTGGCTCACGCCCTTGCCCTGCATCAGCGACCAGTCGTTGGGCAGCTGCCGGGACAGGTTGTCCCAGTGCCGCAGGTGCCCGAGCTGCTCGCGGGTCAGGACCCCGTGGGACATCGCCGTACTCCCTCCGGCGGCCGCCCGCACCGCGGTCCGCCGCGCCGGACGCTAGCCGCTCCCCGGGCCGCCGGACCGTCGATCCGGGAACCCGGAGAAGGCGTTCCGGGAACACGGCCCGCGCCGATGAGTCGGGGCCCGGACCGGAGTCTCACCTGCGAGGACCCGGACCAGGAGGCACACCATGTTCACCACGACGCTCTGCCCGACCTGCACCGCCATCGTCACCGTCCCCGCGGGTGCGCTCGCCACCCGGCCGTGCCGCTGCCGCGGCTGCGGCGCCGTGGTGACGCACCGACCATGGGAACCCGAACCGACGGCCCAGGTGCTGGCCTTCCCCGCACAGGGAACGCGGCTCGCCCATGCCGCGTGACCCGCCGGCTGTTCTTCCGGAATCGGATCTTGTGGACGAACCCGCATCCGTGATCCTCTCGCTGAGGTGAGGCTGGCTTTACCTCGGAGGGGGACGCGATGAGGGCGGTGCGGGCGGCGGTCGCGATGCTGCTGGTGGGAACGGTGCTGGTGGCATGCGGCGGGGAGCGTCCGAGGAGCCGGCACCGCCGGCCACCCGGACGGTCGGGACGTGGGCAGTGGGCCGGTCGAGGTGCCCACGCGGCCGACGCGGATCGCGGTCCTCTCCGGCGGGCTCGCCGCCATCGCCGACGTCGTCGGGGCGCAGGACCGGGTGCCCGCGCTCGTCGAGGCGTACGAGAAGCGCCTCGCGGAGGTCCGCGGCGCCCTCGCCCCGCCCGCCGGACCCACGGCCGTCTACCTCTCCCTGCCCGGCGGCAAGCAGTACCCTGGTCCCGCCCGCCGCCGCCTACCCCAGCCTGCTGCGCGAGCTCGGCTTCAGCCTCGACCCGGTCCTGCAGAAGGCGGACGACCCCCGGGTCGTCAGCACCGGCGACTCCTTCGAGGTGAGCCCGGAACTGCTGGCCCGGGTCGCCGACGCGCCGAACCTGCAGGTGCTGGAGCTGGGCGGGCCGACCGCGCAGCAGCTGGCCGGGGACCCGGTCTTCGCGCAGCTGCCGGCCTTCTCCGGCGGCACCGTCACCCCGGTCCCCGCGCTGGCCTACCGCCCGGACTACCCGGCCGTGCTGCTGGCCCTCGACGCCCTGGAGCAGGCCTTCCGCCGCTGACCGCGACGCGTCCGTGATCGGGTGGGTCGACCGGTGCAGCCGTGGCACACGGCTCCTGCCAGGCACGGCGACGGTCCTCGTCCGGCGGTGGAATGTCTGGTGCGGGAGTCCATTCGTCCACCGACCATGGGGCACAACTCCGGTGCAGGTGGCGTGTGCTCCCCCGAGCGTGCCGCCCGTACGGCCGTGGCCGCGGGTCGGAGCTGACGGCCACGCACGAGCGGTCAGCCGACCATCCGGGCGACGAGCCGGCGCTGCAGGCGGAGGGCGGCTCGCGGGGCACCGGGGCAGGTGGACGAGACCTGCTCGTCCTGCCGGTCGCGGCGGTCCTGCGGGGCCGGGCGGGTGAGGGTGGCGGTGGCGGTCATCGGATTCTCCTTCGTTCGCTGCTGAGGAGAACCCTGCTCCCGATCGCGGCCCCGCACCGTCGGCCCGACGACGGATGCGCCGGAGGAGCGCCGGGTCGGGCGATCGGGGGACAGCCGCTCTACAGGAACCGGTGGTCCACGGCGATCTTCCCGCGCGACGAGCCCGCGGGCCGCACGTCCTCGCCCTCCTCCTCCGGCTCGTGCGCGAGCAGGTCGCGCTGGCTGGGCAGGAGCACGACGTCCCGGTTGTGCAGGGCGAGGGCGCGGGCGTAGCGCTGGGCGATGTCCTGCATCGGCGTCGCCGTGCCGCCGATCCCGAAGACGGTGCCCGCGTAGTCCAGTGGGCCCATCAGCTCCCGGATCCGGTCCCGGTCCGACGGCGGGACCAGCTCGGCCGGGTCGCCGCCGGCGAACCAGCCCATCGGCACCGCCGTCCCGGCCGGGACGACCGTGTTGACGTGCACCACGGCGTGGAAGTCGAGCTCCGCGCCGACCCCGAGGCGGGCGCCGTTGAACACCACCGCGCCGGTCGCGATGCGGGTGTCGCCCTCGATCACGCAGCCGGTCAGCGAGGCGTGCGGCCCGACGAGCACGTGGTCGCCGAGCCGGGTCGGGTGCCGGGCGACGCCGCGCACCACGGCGTTCTCCATGATCACGCAGTGGGCCCCGATCTCGACCGGCCCGCCCTCCGCGGTGATCACGGCCCCGAAGAGGACCCGGCTGTGCGGGCCGACTGTGACGTCCCCGCACAGCACGGCGTTGGGGGCGATGTAGGCGGACTGCGCCACCACGGGACTGTGCAACCGGTGCCGGACGAACACTGCGTGCCGGCCCACCGGCCGTGGGAGCGGTTGGTACTCCTCGCCCATGATGGCCTCCCGACGAACGTGCCCGTGCGGGTCGGAAATTGTCCTCGGGCCCGGTGCACACGACAAGGTCCGCGAGGCCCTCGGCCTCACGGACCCATGCCCGTCGTCAGCAGTGCGGCAACACGGGTGCGGCGGAGATCGCGCTGCGGTGCACGTACTCCGAGCCGTGGGGGCCGGAGATCCGGAACCAGTTGGGGTTGCCGGTCAGCGTCTCGCCCTCCGTGTGGCAGATGGTCTGCACCCCGGTCCCGGGTGCGAGCTCCCGGACCGGTGCGGACTGCGTCGACGGACTGGAGTAGGAGGTCGTCGGCGCGAGGATGAGCCCGGTCGGGTCGGTGTGCTCGGCGGCCCCGGCCACACCGGCCAGTCCGACGAGTCCGAGGACGGCGAGCCCGCCGGTGGCGGCGACCGCGAATCGCGTGTTCATCGTCAGGGGTCCCTTCGTGGCGTCTGCCCGGTGGTTCCGGGGTCTCCCGAAGGGTGCTGCGGCGTGCCGGCCGCCGGGACCGGGTGATCGGCCGACGCCCCGGGGGACGCGGAGGCCCCCGAACGGTGGACGGCAGGGGCGGAACGGGTGAGCGAGCGGGAGGGAGCGCCGCTCGCCCACCCGCCGGTCAGCCGGCCGTGACCGTGAGCCGGCCGAGGGTGGCGGCCCGGCCGGGGTGGTCGGCCGGGACCACCGCGGAGGACAGCGCCGTCCAGCAGGACGGGCAGCTGTACTGCCGGAACACGACGGGCGCGTCGACGTAGTCGGCCGCCTGCGCGATGATCTGCGGCCCGGCGTCGGAGGGCGGCCCGTCGTAGACCGCGAGGGCGAGCGGGCCCTCCCCGGTGTCCCCGAGGATCTCGGCGCAGTGCGCGCAGGCGACCGCGGAGCCGACCTCGACGAGGTTGTCGTCGACCCGCTTGACCGACGACAGGTCCGCCTTGCCGCGGGTCTCGCCGGCCACCCGGGACCGGTCGCGCCGGACCCCGCGCAGCCGTTCCCGCTCGGCCGCCGTCGCCACCGGGTCGACCGTCCCGTCCGCGAGGACCACGCCGTACACGCCGGTCGCCGCGTCGGCGGTGATCTTCTGTTCGCGCAGGTCCCGGGCCACGGCCTCGGGGTCGCGGGTCAGCGGGTCGCCGTAGCCCCCGCCGCCCTGCCAGGTCATCGCGAAGACCTCGCCGGGCGCCAGGTAGCTCGACGCGTAGTTCTGCCCGGGCTCCAGCGTGTCGCCGACCTCCTCCAGCGAGGACGGCATCCGGCCGGAGCCGAGCAGCTCGGCCACCCTGCTCTGCCGCGCGACGACGTCGAGCCCGCTGTTGCCGGGGTGTCCGCCGGACAGCCCGGCGTTCTGCGCCACGGCCTTGCCCGCACTCGCGAGCACGAGGCCCATCGGGAGGCTGGTGCCGTGCGGGGTGATCGCGATCGAGGCGCCGAGCCCGCCGCGGTGCCGCCCGGGCCCGCCGGAGTCCGGCACCTCGCGCCGCCACAGCGTGAGGACGGGGTAGAGGAACTCCGTCATCTCGACGTCCGGCACCCGGCCCATCGGGATGCAGAACAGCCCGCCGGTGTCGACGCCGTCCGCGTGCGGGCGGGCGCCGTACCCGCCGGCCATCGGCTCCATCATGATCGAGAGGAACGGGGCGGGCTGCTCGCCGCGCTCGTCCAGCCCGGCGATCACGGCCGTGTCCCAGGTGCCGCAGCACGTGGCCTGGACGTTCTTGCCCAGCTCCAGGTCCCGGTCGAGCATCTGCGACAGGCACTCGGCGATGAGGCTGCCGGTCAGCCAGGCCGGCCCGATCGGCCCGCGCCCGACGGCCGCGGGGAAGGTCGCGTTGTTGAGCGTGCCCTCCTCGGCGACCAGGTCGAAGCAGCGCATCAGCCCGCCCGCGGACCACGGGATGTCGTTGGCCAGGATCGGCAGCAGTGCGAGCATGACCCCGCCGCGCATGCCGGCGTAGGTGCAGTTGATGACCCCGGCCTGCGGGTCCGTGCCGGTGAAGTCGAAGGTCAGCCGGTCACCGGTCTTCGTGGTGGTCACCGTGATCTTGTGCAGGTTCCGGTCGCCCTCGTGGGACTGGTCCTGGTAGCCGGTGGCGGTCCACGAGCCGTCCGGCAGCGCGGAGAGCTTGTCCCGCAGGCGGGTCTCGGCGTCGGACATCATCCGCTTCATCACGGCCTTGACCGTGTCCGGCCCGTACTGCGCGATCAGGGCGTGCAGCCGTTCGGCGCCGACGTTGTTGGCGCCGATCTTGGCCCGCAGGTCCAGCCCGACCAGCATCGGGACGCGGGAGCGGCGCACCCAGAGGTCGGCGACGTCGCGTTGCAGCCGGCCCTCGCGCACGACCTTGACCGGCGGGGTGGGCAGGGACTCGGAGAAGACGTCCTGCGCCGCCGGGGAGAACGAGCCGAGGCCGACGCCGCCCAGGTCCGGCTGGTGGGCGATGGCGCTGGTCCAGGCGAAGAGCTTCCCGTCGTGGAAGACGGGCTGGTAGACGATCACGTCGTTCTGGTGCAGTCCGCCGCCGACCCACGGGTCGTTGCACAGGAACATGTCGCCGGCCTCGATGCCGGGGTTGTCGGCCCGGTTGCGCAGCGTCCAGTAGATCGCCAGGTCCACGGCCCCGACGAGCATCGTGTTGTAGAGGCCGACCTGGACCTCCTGGCCCAGCTCGTCCGAGATGGCGAAGTCGAAGTCGTTGGCGTCGGTGACGATCGGCGAGCCGGACATGCGCTTGAGCGCCTCGCCCATCTCGTCGGTCACCGACCAGAGCCGGTGCCGGATGACCTCGTAGGTGAGCGGGTCGAGGGCGTCGATCTGCTCCTGGCTCACGCTGTGCACCGGGAGCGACGACGGCAGCGAGCGGGCCAGCTCGTCGGGGTCGACGGGGCGGCTGGAGAAGGCCTCCGAGCCGGGGATCGGCATGGTCATCTCAAGCACTCCTGCGGATGGTGAGGTTGCCGAGGTGGTCGACGGTGCCGGTCGTCCCGCCCGGGACGACGACCGTGGTGGTCGGCACCTCGACGATCGCCGGGCCGGTCAGGACGTGGCCCGCCCGCAGCGCGGCGTAGTCGTGGACGGGGGTGCCGACGTAGCCGAGGCGGGCGTCGAGCTGGACCGGGCGCATGGTCGCGGGCTCGGCCGGGCCCTCGGCCCGCGGGACGGAGGGCAGCTCGGGACTGAACGGCAGCACGCCGACCCCCCTGACCCGGAACGTGATCGCCTGGATGCCCGCCTCACGGAACCCGGCGTCCTTGCCGAACAGCTCGGCGTAGCGCTTCTCGAAGGCGCCGGCCGCCGCCTCGACGGCGGTCATGTCCAGCGGGCCGTTCGCGACCGGCGCGGTGACCTCGGCGAGCTGCATCGTGTACCGCATGTCGATCTCGCGGTGCAGCTCGACGGTCTCGAACCGCACCCCCTGCCGGTCGAGCCCCTCGAGGACCCGCTGCTCCAGGTCGGCGAAGTTCCGCTCGGCGCGGGCCGGGTCGAAGGGCACGATCGTCGGGTCGGAGAGCTCGGCCGCCAGCACGATGTCCGACGACGCCAGCCCGAACGCGGAGAACGCGCTCGCCACCGGCCCGAGCGGGACCACGACCTCGTCGCAGCCCACCTCGGCGGCGTACCCGGCGCAGTGCGCGGGGCCGGCCCCGCCGAAGGCGTAGAGCACGAAGTTGCGCGGGTCGTGCCCGGCCTCGACGACGGTCTTGCGCAGCAGGTCGCCGGTCTGCGCGTTCTGCACCGTGTAGATCGCCGCCGCGGCCTCCTCGACGGTCAGCCCGAGCGGCTTGGCGATCTGCGTGTCGATGGCCTGCCGGGCGAGGTCGAGCGAGAGCGGCTTGCGCCCGCCGAGCAGGCCCCGCTCCGGGAGGATGCCGAGCACGAGGTTCGCGTCGGTGTTGGTGGGTTCGGTGCCGCCGTTGCCGTAGCAGGCGGGGCCGGGGACGGCCTGGGCGCTGCGCGGGCCGATCCGCAGATTGCCGCCGGCGTCGAGCCAGGCGATGGCGCCGCCGCCGGAGCCGATCGCGTCGACGCGCAGCGTGGGGACGTTGATCGGGTGGTGGTTGATCACCGTGGTGGTGTCGCGGACGGGCTCGCCGTCCACGACCAGGCCGGCGAGGAAGGTCGTGCCGCCGACGTCCGTGGAGATGATGTTGCGGTGGCCGAGCTGGCGGCCCAGGGCCACCGACCCGACGACGCCGCCGGTGAGCACGGACCCGACGGTGCTGATCGCGGCCGCCGGCGCCTCCTTGGCGGCCACGGCGCCGCCGTTGGACTGCATGACGAGCAGCGGGCCGACGAGACCGTTGTCCCGCAGCGAGGACTCCAGCGTGCCGAGGTAGTCCCGCAGACCGGGCCCGATCTGCGTGCTCATGATCGTGGTGGCGTTGCGGGAGAACTCCCGGATCCGGGGGCTGACCTCGGAGGACAGCGCGACGAAGACCTCCGGGTCCGCCTCCGCGATCAGCTCGCGCAGCCGGCGCTCGTGCACCGGGTTGCGGAAGGACCACAGCAGCGAGACGGCGATCGCGCGCACCCCGTCCGCCAGCAGGGCCCGGATCGCGGCGCGCGCCTCGTCCTCGTCGAGCCCGACGACGACGGTGCCGTCCCGGTCGATCCGCTCGGTCACCTCGAGGGCGTGCCGCTTCGGCAGCAGCGCGTGGTCCTTGCTCTGCCCGAGGACGTGCTGCAGCTCGTGCGGGGAGCGGCCGAGGTACCGGCCCTCCACGTTCATGATGAAGATCGAGTCCCGGTGGCCCTTGGTGGTGAGGAACCCGACCGGCGGCACGTTGCCCATGACCAGGGCGTTGAGCGACGACGTCGTCCCGTGCGCGATGTGGTGGGTGTCCGCCAGCATCTCGGGCAGGCTCTTCCCGAGCTGGTCGGCCAGCAGCCGCAGGACGTCGAGGACGCCCTGCGAGTAGTCCGGCGGGGTGGACGGGGACTTCGCGGCGAGCACGGTCCCGGCGTCGTCGTCGAGCACGGCGTCGGTGAACGTGCCGCCCACGTCCACGCCGATGACATAGGCCATGGCTGGCGCTCCTTCGCGCAGGGGTGGCTGACGGATGCGTAGACTATTCAACACATCCGACGGTAGTCAACCTTGACTTCTCTGGCTTCCATGTCGTCGAATAGTCGACGACAAAGTCAAAGAGTCTGGTACGGAGAGGGAGCAGATGCAGCCACGTCGCGTCGCGGTGCTGGGCGGGGGGCCGGGCGGGCTCTACGCCGCCCGCCTGCTGAAGCTCGCGGATCCGTCCTGCGAGGTCGTCGTGCACGAGCAGGGCGAGCCCGACACCACCTTCGGTTTCGGCGTGGGCCTCGCCGCCGGCACGCAGCGCAAGCTCGAGGCCGCCGACCCGGACACGCTGCGGGACCTCGTCGCCGCGGGCCTGCGGCACGACATGACGATGCAGGTCGGCCCGCACACGACCCGGGTGCGCAACGACCGGCTGATCGGCATCGCGCGCACCGAGCTGCTCGCCGTGCTGCAGCGGCACGCCGAGAAGGCCGGGGTGGCGCTGGAGTTCGGCGCGCGCCGGACCGCCGAGGAGCTCGACGCGGACGTGGTGGTCGCCGCGGACGGCGTCAGCAGCGCGACCCGCGAGAACGGGCCGTTCGGCGGGCGGATCGAGGTCGGCCGGGGTCTCTACCTGTGGTGCGGCACCGACTTCGCCCTCGACGACGCCGTCTTCGCGCCGGTCGGGACCGAGCACGGGGTGTTCGTCACCCACGCCTACCCCTACTCCGGCGGCCGCAGCACGTTCCTCATCGAGACGGACGAGGAGACGTGGCGGCGGGCCGGGTTCGACGCGACCACGGACAGCACGCCGTTCGACGCCTCGGACGAGACCTCGCTGCGCCACCTCGAGGAGGTCTTCGCCGCGCAGCTGCGCGGGCAGCCGTTGATCGGCAACCGGACGCGGTGGCTGCGCTTCCGCACCGTCCGCTGCGACCGCTGGTCGGCGGGGAACACCGTGCTGCTGGGCGACGCCGCGCACACCGCGCACTTCTCCATCGGCTCGGGCACGAAGCTGGCGATGGAGGATGCGATCGGGCTGGTCGAGGCGCTGCGCGCCGAGCCGGACCGGGCGGCGGCGTTCGCCCGCTACGAGGCGGTGCGCCGGCCCGCCGTCGAACGGCTGCAGGAGCTCGCCCGGCGCAGCCAGCTGTGGTGGGAGTCCTTCCCCGCCCGGCTGCACCTGCCCGTGGAACGGCTCATGGTCGCCTACATGTCCCGGGCCGGGAACGTGCCGCTGGACCGGTTCGCGCAGACCAGCCCGGACGTCGTCGGCGCGGCGCTGGAGCAGTACGCCGGCGAGCCCGCCGACGTCACTCCCGAGGGCATCACCTCCTGGGTCCTCGACCACCCGCCGACCCGCGACCGCGTCGCCGACCTCGTCCCGCTGCACTGCGCGCTCGACGACCCCTGGTCCGCGGCCGGGGACGCGCTCGTCGCGCGGGCGCGGGGCACCGGCGGGGTCCGGCTCACCGGACCGCCCGATCGCCCGGCCCTGCTGACCAGGCTGGACCTGGCCGAGCGGATCGGTCTCGAGGCCGGCGTGCCGACGGCGGTGGAGGGACCGGCCGCGCTGCGCGACGATCTGGCGGCCGGGCTGGTCAGCGGCCGCACCGACCTGGTGGTGCTCACCGACACGCAGGAGACGCCGTGACCCTCGCCCAGGCCCCCCTGGTCCCGTACCCCGAGGCCGACGTCCGCGCCTACCGCGAGGCCGGGCTGTGGGGCACCGCCACCATCGCCACCGAGTTCCGCCGGGTGGCCCTCGCGCACCCGGACCGGGAGGCCGTCGTCGCCCTCGACGGCCGGCTGACCTACCGGGCGCTCGACGAGCGCACCGACCGTCTCGCGGCCGGGCTCGCCGGGCTCGGGCTGCGGCCCGGCGACCCGGTGCTGTTCCAGGTCACGAACCGGCTCGACGCCGTCGTCGCCTGGTACGGGGTGCTGAAGGCCGGGCTGGTCCCGGTCGCCACCCTGGCCGCGCACCGGGGACACGAGATCGGCGAGATCAGCCGCCGCGTCGGGGCCGTCGCGCACCTGGTCGAGGCGGGTACGCGCGGCTTCGACCTGGTCGGCTTCGCCGAGGAGCAGCGGGACGGGCACCCGACCCTGCGGCACGTCCTGGTCATCGGCGACGACCCGCGCGGCAGGGCGTTGGCGGCCCTGGGCGCCGACGTCGAACCCGGGACCGCCCGGGCGCTCGTCGAGCGGGTCCAGGCCGGCCTGGAGCCCGACGCCGTCGCCGCCTTCCAGCTCTCCGGCGGGACCACCGGCGTGCCCAAGGTGATCCCGCGGCTGCACGCCGAGTACTGGTACAACGCCGCGGAGTACGCGCGGTCCTGGGGCTGGACCGCCGACACCCGCATCGCGCACCTCATCCCGATCATCCACAACGCCGGGATCGTCTGCGCGGTCCACGGCCCGCACAGCGTCGGCGCCTGCCTGGTTCTCGGCACCCCCGACCTCGACGAGGCCCTGCCGCTGATGGCGCGCGAGGGCGCGACGCACGTCCTGCTCGGGCACGGGCACTACCGCGCCGTCGAGCACCCGGACTTCCCCGCGGCCGTCGGGGCCGTGACCCAGGTCGTGCTGTCCGGCAGCAAGGTCCCGCCCGCCCTGTTCGACGGCCTGGAGGCCCGCGGGCTCTGGTCGGGACAGCTGTTCGGGATGGGCGAGGGGCTCTTCCTCACCACCCGGCCGGACGCGCCCCGGGAGGCCCGCGCCACGACCGTCGGCACCCCGCTCTCCTCGCACGACGAGGTGCGGATCGTCGAACCGGGTACGGAGGACGAGGTCCCGCCCGGCGAGGTGGGCGAGCTGTGCTGCCGCGGGCCCTACACCCTGCGCGGCTACTTCGACGCCCCGGAGCACAACGCCCGCGCCTTCACGGGCGACGGTTTCTACCGCACCGGCGACCTCGCCGCGCTGGTCGAGATCGAGGGGCGGCGGTACGTCTCGATCGAGGGCCGGATCAAGGACCTCATCAACCGCGGCGGCGAGAAGATCAACGCCGAGGAGGTGGAGCTGCTGCTGCTCCGCCACCCGCGGATCACCGGCGCCGCCGTGGTCCCCATGCCGGACCCGCGCCTCGGCGAGCGGACCTGCGCGTACGTGGTGGTCGACGGGCCGGGGCTGACCCTGCCCGAGGTGCAGGAGCACTTCGCCGGGCTGGGCGTCGCCAAGTTCAAGTGGCCCGAGCGGATCGAGCACCTCGCGGAGATCCCGCGGACGCTCGTGGGCAAGACCGACAAGAAGGCCCTGGCGGCCGACATCGCTTCCAAGGTGGGTTCATGAGAAGGATCGGGCTGGTCGTCCCCAGCTCCAACGTGACCGTCGAGACCGAGATCCCGGCGCTGCTCGCCCGGCACCCCGAGCGGTTCTCCTTCCACTCCAGCCGGATGCGGATGCACCAGGTGTCGCCGGAGGAGCTCAGGGCGATGAACGCGCAGCGCGAGCGGTGCGTCGACGAGCTGGCCGACGCCCGCGTCGACGCCCTGCTCTACGCCTGCCTCGTCGCGCTGATGGCGCAGGGGCCGGGGGAGCACCGGCGCGTCGAGAAGGAGGTGCGCGCGCAGCTCCCCGACGCGGTGGTCCTGTCGAGTGCGGGCGCGCTGGTCGAGGGGCTGCAGGCGCTGGCCGCGCGGCGGATCGCGCTGGTCACGCCGTACCTGCGGCCCCTGGCCGAGCAGGTCGTCGCCTACCTCGAGGCGGAGGGCTTCGCCGTCGTCGACTGGGCGGCCCTCGAGGTCGGGGACAACGCCGAGGTCGGCTGCATCCCCGGCGACCGGGTGCTGGGCGCGGCCCGCGGGCTGGACCTGACCGGCGCCGACGCCCTGGTGATCTCCGCGTGCGTGCAGATGCCGTCGCTGGACCTCGTCGCGCCCGCCGAGGAGGAGTTCGGGCTCCCGGTGCTGTCCGCGGCCACCGCCGGGGCGTACGCGCTGCTGCGCGGGCTCGGCCTCGATCCGGTGCTTCCGGGGGCGGGAAGGCTGCTCGCCGGTGTCGAACGGTCGGCCGTGCACGCGCCACCTGCACCTACGATCGGCGCATGAGCGAACCGGGGGCGGGCCGGAAGGGCGGGCGGGCCGGCACGGCGCGGCGCGAGCTGGTCGAGAACGAGCTCTACGAGCACGCCACCCGGCTCTTCGCGGAGCGCGGCTTCGCCGGCACGAGCCTGCAGGACATCGCCGACGCCCTCGGCATCACCCGGCCCGCGCTCTACTACTACGTCAAGAGCAAGGACGAGCTGCTGGCCAAGCTCGTCACCGAGGTCACCAACGGCCCGCTGGACGAGCTGAACGCGCTCGTCGAGCGGGACGAGGACCCGGTACGACGGCTGCGCGGGATCGTCGAGGTGATCGTCGGGAGGCGGACCACGCAGCCCGCGCGGTTCCGGCTGCTCATCCGCTCCGAGGCCGAGCTCCCGGCCGAGCTCACCGCGGCCTACGACGAGAGCCGCCGCGCGGTGCTCAAGGTCATCGCCGGAGTGATCGACGACGGCGTGCGCGCGGGCCGGTTCCGGCCCGTCGACGCCCGGGTCGCGGCGCTGGGCGTGCTCGGCATGTGCAACTGGGTCGCCTGGTGGTTCCACCCCGGCGGCAGGGACACCGCCGAGGGCGTGGTTGACCAGCTGGCGGACATGGCCGTCGCCGCCCTGGTCCGCCCCGACCACCAGGCTCCCGAGGCCGAGGGGCCGGCCGCCGCCCTGAAGCTGCTGCGCCAGGACCTCGACCACCTGGAACGCATCCTCGACCTCTGATCCCGCCGACCCACGGGCCCCTCCGCCGCAGGTGGAGGGGCCCTTCCTGTGTCCGAGCCCGCATTCGTCAGATGCGTCGAACTGTTGACTCATTCGTCGACAGACGCGTACCGTCGACGGTGTCCGACACGAGGAGGCTGTTGATGAGCGAGCGGGACCACCGGGTGCAGGGGGTCGACCACGTCGCGTTCCCGACCTTCGACCCGGCCGCGACGGTGCGCTTCTACCGGGACGTCCTGGGGTTCCCGGTCGTGCACTCGATCTGCGCGGCGGGCTGGGGGCCGGAGGACCACCCCGACTTCATCCACTTCTTCTTCGACATCGGCAACTCCGACCGGATCGCGTTCTTCTACTACTTCGGCACCGAGACCTCGGTCGGCGGTGCGGAGGGGGAGAGGGGGGACGTCTACGCCCGCTTCGGTGCGGACGTCCCCGAGTACTTCGTCCGCTCCCGCCACCTCGCCATCCACGTGGACGACGAGGAGGACCTGCTGGAGTACCGGCGCCGGCTCGACGCCAGCGACTGGCCCGTCGAGATGCAGATCCAGCACGAGACGATCGAGTCGATCTACACGCACGACCCGAACGGCTACATGTTCGAGATCACGAGGGCGATGCGGCCGGTCACGCCGCAGGAGGACCTCGACGCGAACCTCACGATCGACGCGCTGCTCGACGTCGTCGCCGAGCCCGAGCCGACCTTCGGCAAGCTGCTCGCGCGCAAGGCCGAGCTGATCGTGGAGCGGGCCGCGGACTGGGAGCCGGTGACCTCGTGACCACGCTCTACGTGCTCGACGTCCCGGAGCACACCGCCGTCGCGAAGGTCGCCGCCGAGGACCCCGCCGTGACCGTCGGGCAGATCGGACCGTACTTCGAGATCAGCGCGGCCGGGCCGATCGTGATCGACCGCCGCGCGACGGGCTGCCGGCACGCGGTCTGGTACTCCTGCGTCGGCGGGGTGGCCCGGGACAGCCGGATCACCCAGCACGACAAGGACGCGCTCCGCGTGGAGCCGGTGTGAGCGGGGCCGCGTCGACCGGGGGCCTGGGCGCGGGCCGCTACCTGGCGGCGGGGCAGCGGCCGGATTCCACGGTCACCACGGTGCACGAGCTGACCACCGCCGACGGGGCGACCGTGCGCGGTGTGCTGGCCACGGTGCCCGGGGCCCGGACGGTGGTCTGCCTCATGCACCCGCGCCAGGACGTCACGCACCACCCGCTGGTCCCGCTGCTGCTGCAGGCAGGTGCGGCGGTGTGGACCCAGCACACCCGCTCGGTGAACAACGACCTCACGCTGGTCCACGAGCAGGCGCTGCTCGACGTCGCCGCGGGCCAGGTCTTCCTGCGCGAGCGGGGCTTCGAGTCGGTCGTCGTGCTGGGGCACTCCGGCGGCGGCACCCTCTACGCCTTCTACCTGGAGCAGGCCGCGCTCGCACCCGGCGACCGGATCGCGACCACCCCCGGTGGCCGGCCGACGAGGCTCGCCGACGCGACCATGCCGGGGACCGACGGCGCGGTCTTCCTGGCCCCGCACCCGGGCCAGGGCGCGCTCCTGCTGGGTTGCATCGACCCGTCCGTCGCCGACGAGTCCGACCCGCTCTCCGTCGTCCCGGAGCTGGACCCGTTCTCCCCGGGCAACGGGTTTGCCGAGCCGCCGACGAGCGCGACGTACTCCACGGAGTTCCTGCAGCGGTACCGGGCGGCGCAGCGCGACCGCGTCGCCCGGATCGACGCCGTGGCGCGGGAGCACCTGGCCCGCACGGCCGAGGCGCGCGCCGCCGCCAAGGCCAGCGGGAACGCGGCGGACCGTCGTCGTGCGCTGGCCCCGCGGGTCCTCACGGTGTTCCGCACGGACGCCGACCCCCGCACCGTCGACCTCTCGCTCGACCCGAGCGAGCGGCCCTACGGCTCGCTGTTCGGCAGGCGCCCCGATCTGATCAACTACGGCCAGGTCGGCTTCGGGCGGCTCACCACCCCGGAGGCCTGGCTGTCGACCTGGTCCGGGCTCAGCACCAACGCCGACTTCGTCCGCTGCGCCCCCGGCGTCACCGTGCCCGCCCTGTTCGTGGAACTCACCGGCGACCAGGCCGCCTTCCCGTCCGACACCCGCCGGATGATCGCCGCCCTCGGGTCGGACGACCTCACGGTCGCCTCCGTGCGTGGCCTGCACTTCGGCGGCGCCATCGCCGAGGGTGAACCGACGGGCAACGAGCTCGCCGCCACCGAGATCGAGGGCTGGCTCGACAAGCGCTTCGCCCTCGCCCCACCCGGCTGAGTCGATCAGTCCTCGCGGCGGTAGGCGGGGGCGCGGGGTGGGGCGGGGCGCGGGGCGCTCCCCAGCAGCGGGCCCGTGCGGGGCGGGACGACGACCGAGAGCACGACCACGCTGGTCGAGCGCCCCACCGAGGGGGACCGGTTGAGCGCGAGCAGCGCCTGCTGGAGGTCCTCGTGCGAGGAGGCGGCGAGCCGGCAGAGCACGTCGGACGAGCCGGTGGTGGCGTAGGCCTCGAGGACGGCGGGCTGGGCGGCCAGCTCGGCGGCGACGTCGTCGAGAGCGCCCTGCGCGATCTCCAGGCTGACGAAGGCCTGCACGCCGTGCCCGGCGGCGGCGAGGTCGATCTCCGGGCCGTACCCGGTGATCACGCCGGCGCGTTCGAGCCGGTCGAGGCGGGCCTGCACCGTGCCGCGGGCGACCTGCAGGGTGCGCGAGAGCTCGAGGACCCCGACGCGGGTGTGCGCGCGCAGGGCGGCGAGCAGGTCGACGTCGAGCGCGTCGAGTTCCATGTGGGCGGACTGTACAGCTGCGGGGCCCCGCGACCGGTCGAGATGGGCGGAACGGCCAGCTCGGGTCGGCTCCGTTGCGAGGGATCCGCCGGAGAGGTGTCCTTCGTGTGCAGAGCCGCACGAGGAGGCCCGTCGTGACCGTCGATCAGTCTCTCCCCAGCCAGACCCTCACCAGCCAGGAGCGCCTCGCCGACCTGGACCTCGACCAGCTCCGCCAGCTGGTCGGCCTCGTGGAGTACGACGGCGAGGGCGATCCCTTCCCCGTCACCGGCTGGGACGCCGTGGTCTGGGCGGTCGGCAACGCCACCCAGGCCGCGCTCTTCTACCAGGTCGTGTTCGGGATGGAGCTCGTCGCGTACTCGGGTCCCGAGACCGGCAACCGCGACCACCAGGCCTACGTCCTGCGCTCCGGCGCCGTCCGGTTCGTGTTCCGGGGCGGCGTCCACCCGGACAGCCCGCTGCTCGACCACCACCGCCGGCACGGCGACGGCATCGTCGACATCGCGCTCGAGGTGCCGGACGTCGAACGCTGCATCACCCACGCCCGCGCGCAGGGCGCGACGATCCTCGTCGAGCCGCACGACGTCACCGACGAGCACGGCACGGTCCGCATCGCCGCGATCGCCACCTACGGCGAGACCCGGCACACCCTCGTCGACCGCTCCCGCTACTCCGGCCCCTACCTGCCCGGTTACGTCGCACGCACCTCCACCCACGTGACGCCCGAGGGCGCGCCGCGGCGGCTGTTCCAGGCCCTGGACCACGTGGTCGGCAACGTCGAGCTCGGGCGCATGGACGAGTGGGTCGACTTCTACAACCGGATCATGGGCTTCACGAACATGGCCGAGTTCGTGGGGGAGGACATCGCCACCGAGTACTCCGCGCTGATGAGCAAGGTCGTGGCCAGCGGCAACCACCGGGTGAAGTTCCCGCTCAACGAGCCGGCCGTCGGGCGGAAGCGCTCGCAGATCGACGAGTACCTCGACTTCTACGGCGGGTCGGGGGTCCAGCACCTGGCGCTGGCGACGAACGACATCCTGCGGACCGTGGACGTGTTGCGCGCGAGAGGGATCGAGTTCCTCCCGACCCCCGACTCGTACTACGAAGACCCCGCGCTGCGGGCCCGCATCGGCGAGGTCCGCGTGCCGATCGGGGAGCTGCAGTCCCGCGGGATCCTTGTCGACCGGGACGAGGACGGCTACCTGCTGCAGATCTTCACCCGGCCCCTCGGCGACCGCCCGACGGTGTTCTTCGAGCTCATCGAGCGCCACGGCTCGCTGGGCTTCGGGAAGGGCAACTTCAAGGCGCTGTTCGAGGCGATCGAGCGCGAGCAGGCCCGGCGGGGCAACTTCTGACCCCGGCGCCGCTCGGCGATGAGTTCCGTGCGCCTCCACGGTCCTCCACGCGACGTGATCACGGACCTCGGAGGACGACGCCATGCACGCCACCACGCCGGATCCCGGGTGAGATCGACTCCGCGGTGCGGACCGAGCGCCTGAACCTGTGCGCCTACGTCGAGGAGCTCGACGACGCCGCCTGGCGCACCCCGTCGCTGTGCACCGAGTGGACCGTGCGTGAGGTGGTCGCCCACCTGACGACGACCACGCGGGCCACGATCCCGTCCGTCGTCGCGCTGCCGTCGCTGGTCTACGTCGCGGCGAACCGCTTCCTCGGCGGTCCGAAGCGGGTGGCGGGCCTCGAACTGGTCGCGACGGACGCGGCGTGGTCGAGCGGGGAGGGGCCGGCGGTGCACGGCACGGTCGCGGACCTGCTGCTCGCGGCCGCCGGACGACCGGCCGCGCTGACCGGGCTGAGCGGGCCCGGGGTCGAGCTGCTCGCCCCGCGGCTCGCCTGAGGGTTCCGGCGGCCAGTCTCCCGCCCTAGGCTTTGAGGCAGCTGAATCAAAGGAGATTCCCATGCCTCTGGCCCCCGACCTGCTCGGCACCCGCAGCGAGCCCGCCGAGTTCTCCTGGGACCGCGACGACGTGCTGCTCTACGCCCTCGCCGTCGGCGCCGGCCAGGACGACCCGCTCGACGAGCTGGCCTTCACCACGGACAACACCGAGGGCGTGACCACCGCGGTGCTGCCCACCTACGCCGCGATCATGACCCGCGTCGGCGCCGTGCCCCTCGGCGACATCGACCACACGAAGCTGGTGCACGCCGAGCAGGCCGTGCGGCTGCACGCCCCGCTCCCGGTGGCGGGCCGGGTGCGGGTCACCGCCGAGGTCACCGGGGTGTTCGACAAGGGCAGCGGAGCCCTGGTGGAGACCACGTGCGAGGCCGTCGACGCGGCCACCGGCGCCCGGCTCGCGACGACCGTCGGCTCGGCGTTCATCCGCGGCGAGGGCGGGTTCGGGGGGCCGCGGGGCGGCTCGGCGGCGCTCCCGGCGCCGGACGGCCCGCCCGACCACGAGGTGCACTACGCCACCGGCCCCGGCCAGGCCTTGATCTACCGGCTGACCGGGGACCGCAACCCGCTGCACACCGACCCGGGCTTCGCCGCCCGCGGCGGCTTCGACCGGCCGATCCTGCACGGCATGTGCACCTACGGCTTCACCGCCCGGGCCCTGCTGCACACCGTCTGTGGGGGCGACCCGGCCCGGTTCGGCTCCATGGAGTGCCGGTTCACCGCGCCCGTCCTGCCCGGCGACCGGCTGACCGTGGCGATCTGGCGGGACGAGACCGGCGGCGCCACCTTCCGCACCACGCGGGCGGGCGACGGCGCGGTGGTCATCGACCGCGGCCGGCTGCGGACGGCCTAGGTCGTGTCTCTCAACCTGGCGCCGCCGGGCCCGGTGATCCACGTCGTTCCCGGCAAGGCCGCCGGGCCGCCCTCATACCGGGCGTATTCGGGTGGCCCGGCAACGCCGGCGGGGACGGCGTGGGCGCCGGGAGCGGTGGTGGCGGTTTGGGAGACACGGCCTAGCCCCGGACGGGTCCCGTCGAGTCCCGGGCCACGAGCGGCGCGGGCAGCACGACCTCGGTGGCGTCGATCCGGCCGGTCAGCATGTCGACGAGCGTGCGGCCGGCCTGGTCTGCGGGACTGGCGAGGGTGGTGAGCGGCGGGCGGCAGAAGGTCGCGCCGAAGATGTCGTCGCCGCCCACCACGCTGAGCGCGTCCGGGACCGCGACGCCGCGGTGCTCCAGCCGCTGCAGGACGCCGATCGCGAGCAGGTCGTTGAAGGCGATCACGGCCGTGGCGTCGGTGGCGAGGGCGGCGTCGGCGGCCGCGGCGCCCGCCTCGAGCGTCGGCGGGAAGGGGCCGAGCAGCGTCAGGGCGACCCCGTGGCCGGCGCAGTGCACCGCGAGCGCCGCGCGGCGGGTCGCGTCGGCCCACGAGGTCGCGGGTCCGCGCAGGTAGGCGACCGTGCGGTGGCCGAGGCTCGCCAGGTGCTCGACGACCTGGCGGCCCGAGTCGTCGAAGTCGACGCACACGCTGGGCAGCTCGGGCAGCGTGCGGTTGAACAGCACGACCGGGCGCCGGTCGCGGAGCCCGTGCAGGCCGGCGTCGTCGACGCGCGACGAGAGCACGAACCCGTCGACGAAGGGGGCGAGCCGTTCCACGTGCGCGGCCTCGAGCTCCGGCTGCTCCTGGCTGTCCGCGATCACCAGGGTGTAGCCGGCGGCGGCCGCCTGGGCCTCGGCGCCGCGGATCAGCCGAGCGTTGTGCGGGTTGGCGATGTCCGGCACGACCAGGCCGAGCATCCTCGTCCGGCCCGAGGGCAGGGCCTGGGCGATGCGGTTCGGCCGGTAGCCCAGCCGCCGGGCGACCTCCTCGACGTGCGCGCG
Source organism: Pseudonocardia sp. NPDC049154 (assembly GCF_040648315.1). Taxonomy (NCBI): domain Bacteria; kingdom Bacillati; phylum Actinomycetota; class Actinomycetes; order Pseudonocardiales; family Pseudonocardiaceae; genus Pseudonocardia; species Pseudonocardia sp. NPDC049154. The sequence continues at coordinate 39,841 of NZ_JBEZDN010000019.1, read as the reverse complement.
GGTCCGCTCGCTCACCCGGCCGGGGTTGGACAGCGCGCGCGAGGCGGTCGACGTCGCGACCCCGGCCTCGCGGGCCACGTCGTAGATCGTGACCGGGCGGGACGGGCCGCTCCCGGCGCCGTCGCTGTGATCCATGCCCGGAGTCTGGCACGCGATTGGCAATTCCTGGCAACCGGTTGCCAAGATGAGGCGGGCCGAGTCGAGCGAGGGGAGCCGGATGCGCGCCACCGAGGGTGGACGGAACGACACGGTGGACGGGACGACCGCGGGACGCGCAGCAGGCGGAGGGGGCAGGGCTCGGCTCATCTGGATCGCGGCGCTGCTCGCGTACGTCCTCGCCGTGACGCAGCGGACGTCGCTCGGGGCCGCGGGGCTCGACGCGGCGGACCGCTTCGGGATCTCGCCGAGCGAACTGTCGCTGTTCGTGCTGCTCCAGGTCGGGGTGTACGCCGCAGGACAGATCCCGGCGGGCCTGCTCGTCGACCGGTTCGGCCCCCGGCTCGTCCTCGCCGTCAGCGGGCTGATGCTGGGCGGCGGCCAGGCCCTCCTCGCCTTCGCCGGGTCCGTGCCGGCCGCGGCGACCGCGCGCGTCGCGGTCGGGGCGGGCGACGCCCTGGTGTTCGCCGCGGTGATGGCGCTGGTGCCGCGCTGGTTCCCGGCCCGCCGGGTCCCGCTGCTGACCCAGGTGACCACGATCGTCGGGCAGCTCGGTCAGATCCTCTCGACGCTGCCGCTGCTCCTGCTGCTGCACGCGACCGGCTGGTCCACGGCCTTCGCGGTCGCGGCCGCGGGGAGCGTGCTCGCGGCGGTGGTCGCGGGCACGGTCGTGCGCAACGGCCCGGGCGGCGCCCCGGCCCCCGACCCGGTGCCGGCGCGGGAGCTGCTCGCCCAGGTCCGCGCGGTGTGGCGGCGGCCCGGCACCCGGCTCGGGTTCTTCGGGCACCTGGGCACCCAGTTCTCGATGATGACGTTCTCGCTGCTCTGGGGCCTGCCGTACCTGGTGTCCGCGCAGGGCCTCGACGCCGTGACCGCGGGCGCGCTCATGACGCTGCTGGTGGTCGCGTCCGTCTGCGTGGGCCCGGTCGTCGGGATGCTGACGGCGCGGCACCCGATGCGCCGGTCATGGCTGCTGCTCGGCGTGATCGCCGCGACGGTCACGGTGTGGACGGTCGTGCTCGCGCTGCCGGGCCCGGCGCCGTTCTGGCTGCTCGTGCTGCTGATCCTGGTGCTCGCCGTCGGCGGTCCGGGTTCGGTCGTCGGGTTCGACATCGCGCGGACCACCAACCCGCGCGGTAACCTCGCCGTGGCCCAGGGCATGGTCAACATCGCCGGCTACAGCGCCTCGCTGGTGCTGCTCGCGGCGGTCGGCGCCGTGCTCACCGCGCTCGGCGGCTTCACCGCGGAGGCGTTCCGGGTCGCCTGGCTGCTGCAGTACCCGATCTGGGCGCTCGCGGTCGTGGGCATCCTCGCGACGCGGCGCAAGGCCCGCCGGCTCGACGCGGCCCGCGGGATCGCGCCGCGCCCGTTGCGCGAGGTGGCCGCCGGGCTCCGCCGGCCGCGTCCGCTGCGCCGCGGGCCCACCGCCCCGCCCTGCCGGCCCGCGGCCACCCGGCGCGTGCCGGGCTGAGATCCACCGGCCGCGTGCCGGGCCGGGACAGACCCGGCACGCGCTCCGGGCCTGTCAGGCCTGGCCGGTGAGCGCGCCCGCCACCGGGCCGAGCGGCGGGGCCCACTCGCGGATGTCGGCGGCGGAGACCACGCCCGCCGTCGTGAAGGGGTCCTTGTCCACGATCGCCTGCACCGCCGACTTGTCCTCGGCGCGGAAGATCAGCAGGCCGCCGGGGGCCTCCGCGGGCGCCCAGGCGCCGGCGACGAGCAGGGACCCGCTGTCGACGAACTCGCGCAGGTAGTCGCGGTGCGCGGGACGGGTGGCGTCCCGCAGCTCGGTGTCGTCGGTGTACGTGTAGATGACGGCGAAGGTCGTGGCCATGCCGCCGATCCTCGCACGCGGCGGACGCCTCCCACGACGATCACCGCCCGGCCTCCGCGTGATCCCGGCGAGGGACCGGCACCGCGGGCGTTGAGTGATCGTGCCCGTTTCGCCCGGTTCGTCCGGTGGGGTGCCGAGCGCCGTGGTCCGTGGAGAAGGAGAAGTCAGGTGGGCCTGTTCGACAAGCTCAAGGAGCGGTTCGCGCCGTCCGGAACCGCCGGGCCGCAGGCCGGGTACGCGCAGGGGGGCCACGGGCAGAGCGGATTCGGGCAGGGCGGATACGTCTCGAAGGTGTCGTCCGTCCGCTCGAAGGTGGTCTCGTAGTAGTCGCCGTACATCGCGAAGTCGGCGCGGCAGGCGTCGTCGACGGCTCCGAGCGGGTCCTCGCGGCGGGCCAGCGCGCCGAACGCTGCGTCGACGGTGCGGCGCAGCATCGCCCCGAACACCCGCTGCAGGTAGCGGACCGTCCGGACCCGGTCGCCGTCGAACAGGGGCAGTAGGGTCTCGAAGGCCGCCAGCACCACCGAGCTGAGCGCCAGCATCCCCCGCGACGGCCCGTCCACCGGCAGGTCCGCGTCCTGTTCGGCCAGCTCCTCGGCCCGGGCGCGGATCGCGGCCATCAGGTCCTCCTCGCGCTCGGGGGCCGCCCGGTGCAGATAGTCGCCGATGCCCTCGAGCAGCTCCCGCGGCGCGAACCGGCCCATCAGCCAGCGCCCCTCGTTCTGGAGCAGGGCGGTCCTCGCCCGCTCGCGGTGCCCCGCCACGCGTGCTCCGAGGGTGGTCCGCCATGGCCCCTCCCGTGCTCCGTCCGAGGCTCGGCTGCCCCGGTGAGGCGCGGCACCCTGCCGGCACCGCGCCCCGCCGGCCTCGTCCGGCCGGGGTGAGACCGGCGCCGCACGGCACGCTTCAGCGGCCGCCGGTCAGGCCCTGCTCCGTGTAGTAGCGGCAGGTGCGCGCGGCGATCGGCAGCGGGGCACCGGGCGGGGCCGGGTACAGGTCGTGCTCGACGATCGCGGTCCGGACCGCCCTCCCGCCGCAGCTCGTGGTGCGGGGCACCACCTCGGCGCCGCCGGTGTGGCGTAGGCGGGGCGGCGATCACGGGCAGGAGGTGCGCGCGCCTCCGCCCGTGATCACGGGTCACCGCCACCATCCCTCGACGGGATGACGCGGGTGCCGGCCCCGGAAGGGCGATGCCGTGAGGAACGCATCCAGCAGGCCGGCTGCCCGCTGGCGGTGCAACGAGCGAGTCCTGCCCCGGATACTGGTTCGTCCGACTCGTCGATCGGACGGGGGACCCGGGGCTCCGCGCGTGTTCCCGATCAGCGGCGGGGCGGACGGACGACGGTCACGATCCCGGCGTCGAGGTCGACCGCGGTGCGCGGCGGGGCGCCGTCCGCCTCGTCGTCGCGCACAGGGACCGGGAGTGACGTTCCTCCAGCTCGGCGCGCTTCGCCCCGGTGAAGAAGGCGTCCACCTCCTCGAAGCCGGTGCCGGACAACGGGAGCGACTGCGGGCCGGACCGCTCGCGGGTCCGGCGCCAGAACAGCAGGCTGCGACCGCGGGCCCAGAGCCCGAACCGCTCCAGCGCCACCAGCAGGACCAGGAGGCAGACGAGCCCGGGCAGGGTCAGCGCGAAGAGCGCACCGGCGACCACCCGGCCAGCGTCCAGTCCGGCGACCCCGCGCGGCAAGGTCGGATGCGGCCAGGATCCGGCCGGAGCGTTCACGCGCAGTAGTAGGGGTCACCTCAGGTGCTCTCGGTCTCGTCCACCAGACCATTCACCGCGTGGGCTCGTCTCCGGGTTCCTGCGCCGGTTGCGGGCACTCCGCGGCGCCGGAGCAGCCGGAGCTGCTGGCGGAGGACCTGCGCGCGGTGTCGCGCCCGCACCGCTGAGCGTCAGGCGCTCCGTCGGCCCCGGTCCAGGTATCCCGTGATCAGCTCGGTGAGCTCGTCGACGACGGTGTCGCGGTCGAGCGGCGGGCGCTCCAGGACGTAGCTGATGCTGACGTGCTCCACGGTCCGGACCAGGATCCACGCGGCCGCCTCGCCGGGCCGGGCCGGATCGCGCGCCGGGTCGGACAGGATCGCCGCGGTGAGCATGTCGTCCATGCGGCGGGCGAAGGTCGCCCGCGCGCTGTCGTGGGTGCGCGGCACCTGCTCGACCAGCACGCGCAGCAGCGCGGGGTTCGTCTCGTAGGCGTCGAGCAGTGCGGTCACGGTCGCCCGGACGGCCTCGCGGGTGGGCGCGCCGAGGGCGCGGAGGAACGCGCGCGAGACGCGAGCGACCAGGTCCGCGGAGTAGCGGTCGAGGACCTCCGCGAGCACCGCCGTCTTGTCGGGGAAGTACTGGTAGAGCGAGCCCGGGCTGACGCCGGCGGCCGCGGCGATGTGGTTGGTGGTCGCGGCGTCGTACCCGCGCTCCACCAGCACGTCCCGGCCGGCGGCGACGAGGCGCTCGACCATCTCGCGCGACCGCGGCTGGCGCGGCCGGCGGCGCATCCGCTGCTGTCCGGTCATCGTCGGCAGCCCCTACGCGAATTGAACGCGAGCAATTATTCGTGTCAGCATCGCCGGCATGCTCCCACAGGCCGAGGGCGCCCGCCCGCATCCGTCCCGGTTCGCGAGCGCGCCGGAACGCAACGCCCGCATCGCCCGCCCGTTGCGGCTGGTCACGCGCAGCGCCGCGGTCGACGAGGAGCTGCTCGACCTGCTGGGGCGGCGGATGTTCGCGCGGGACGAGCTCGGCGCCCGGCTCGCCGCGGCGATGCGCCGGCCGCGCGAGGGTCCCGAGCGCGTGACGATGGCGCAGCTCGACCGGGCCCTGCGGGACGGCATCGACGCGGTCGGGGAGGCGCCCGCTGCGCTGCGCGAGTTCTTCGCGGTCGTGGACCGGGTGCCGGACTGGGTCGACCCCGCGCTGGTCGAGCGTGGTGCCCGGGCCTTCCGCCGGCTCGGCCGCAGCCGGGACGACGTGCTGCTGCAGCTCTCGCTGATCGGGGGCTACCGGTTCGTCGGGCCGGCGGACCTGCTGGTCGAGACCGGGGGCCTCACGGGGTCGACCGCGCAGCGGCGGCTCGGCGAGACGCAGACCTGGGTCGACGCCGTGTGCGCGCCCGGCGGGATGCGCCGCGACGGCGAGGGATGGCGGCTGACCGTGCACGTGCGGGCCATGCACGCCCTGGTGAACGACCGGTTCGAGCGCAACGGCCGGTGGGACGTCGCGCGGTACGGCCTGCCGGTCAACCAGAGCGACCAGGCGGCGACGCTCGGCCTGTTCAGCAGCACCGTGCTCCTCGGCGTCCGCGCCCTCGGCCGGTTGGTGTCCCGGGCGGAGTCGCGGGCGGTCATGCACCTGTGGAAGTACGTGGGCTGGTTGATCGGCGTCGACGAGGACTGGCTCTTCGACACCGAACGCGAGCAGAACGTCTTCAACCGCCACGTGCTGCTGGCCCAGGGTGGCCCCACGCCCGCCGGCGCCGCGCTGGCGGCGGCCCTCGTCGACGGCACGCTGACCGGGCACGAGGGCCGGTTCGCCACCCTGCGCGGCCGGTACGAGCGGGCGCGGACGCTGAGCATGCTGCGGTGGTTCCTGGGCCGGGAGAGCCTGCACGACCTCGCGCTGCCCGTGACCGCCGCGTGGGCGGTCCCGCCGATCGTCGTCGCCAACCTCGTGGAGTCCGCCCTGGTCGCTCGCGTCCGGCCGGGCCGGCGCTGGCTCGAACGGACCGGTGACCGGGTTGCGCAGCGGGAGTCGCGCCGCCGCTTCGCCGGCGCCGAGGCGCGGATCGGACCGCTCCCGCTCTGACCGCCGCCGTTGACAGTGACGCCAGCGTCAATAACAGTCGGCCTCGTGAACGCGGTACCGGGCAGGGTCGCCCGGTACCGCGCCGACGAGCGAAGGCCGAGGTCCCGACCAGCGTGTTCACCCGACTCCTGATCGCCAACCGCGGCGAGATCGCGGTCCGGATCGCCCGGGCCGCCGCCGATCTCGGCCTGCCGTCCGTCGCGGTGCACACGACCGACGAGCCCGACGCCCCGCACGTCGCGAAGGCCGACGCGGCCGTCGCCCTGCGGGGGGCGGGTGTGGCCGGCTACCTGGACGTCGACGTCCTGCGGGCCGCGGAGGAGGCCGGCGCCGACGCGATCCACCCCGGCTACGGGTTCCTCAGCGAGAACCCGCGGTTCGCGCAGGCGTGCGCGGAGCGGGGGATCCGCTTCGTGGGGCCCTCGCCGGAGATCCTCGCGGCGCTGGGGGACAAGACGCGGGCCCGCGACCTCGCCGAGGCCGCCGGGCTCCCGGTGCTCGCCGCCGCGGACCGGGACGGCGCGCGGGCGCTGCTGGCGGACACCGGCGCCGTCATGGTGAAGGCGGTCGCCGGCGGTGGCGGCCGCGGGATGCGCCGCGTGACCGATCCCGCGCAGCTCGACGAGGCCCTCGCCCGCTGCGCGTCCGAGGCCGGCGCGGCGTTCGGCGACGACCGCGTCTACGTCGAGGAGCTGCTCACCCGGGCCCGGCACGTCGAGGTGCAGATCCTCGGCGACGGCACCGGTGCGGTCACGCAGCTGGGAGAGCGGGACTGCTCGATCCAGCGCCGGCACCAGAAGATCGTCGAGGTGACGCCGAGCCCCGGGCTCGACCCGGAGGTGCGCGCGCGGCTGCTCGCGGCGGCGGTCCGGCTGGGCGAGTCCGTGTCCTACTCCGGCCTGGGCACGGTGGAGTTCCTCGTCGGCGGCGACCGGATCGCGTTCATCGAGGTCAACCCCCGCCTGCAGGTCGAGCACACGATCACCGAGGAGGTCACCGGCGTCGACCTCGTGCAGACCCAGATCCGGCTGGCGGCCGGCGCCACGCTCGCCGAGCTGGGGCTGACCCAGGACGAGGCGCCGGAGCCGCGGGGCGCCGCGCTGCAGGCCCGGATCACCCTCGAGCGCACCAACCCCGACGGCACCACCACACCGTCCGCCGGTGTGCTGACCGCGTTCGAGCTGCCCGCCGGGCGCGGGATCCGGGTCGACGCCGCCGGGCACACCGGTTACCGCACGAGCCCCCGGTACGACCCGCTGATCGCCAAGCTCGTGGTGCACTCCGCCGACTTCGGCACCGCCGCGGCCCGCACGCGCCGGGCGCTCTCCGAGGTGCACGTCGGCGGCGTCGAGACGAACGTCGACGTCCTGGCCGGGATCGTCGGGCACCCCGCCTTCGCCGCCGGCGAGCTGACCACGGACTTCCTCGACACCCACCTCGCCGAGATCCTCGCCGCCACCCGGCCGCACCGGTACGTCGAGACCGCCGCGGCGGACACCGCGCCCGAGCAGCGCCGCGAGGTCGACGGGGAGGCGGTGCGGGTCGAGGCGCCCGGCACCGTCGTGGCCGTCGAGGTCGCCGAGGGCGAGCTCGTGCGGGCCGGCCGGACGCTCGTCGTCGTCGAGTCGATGAAGATGGAGCACGTCGTGGCCGCGCCGGCGGCCGGCCGGGTCGGCGCCGTCGTCGTGGAGGCCGGGGACACCGTGGCCCCCGGGGACGCCCTGCTCGCCTTCACCACGGACGCGGCGGCGGCCGAGGAGGCGGAGGCCGCGGCCGTCGTCGACCTCGACCACGTCCGCCCGGACCTCGCCGAGGTGCGTGAGCGGCACGCCCTCGGGCTCGACGAGCACCGCGGGGCGGCCGTGGAGAAGCGGCACCGCACCGGGCTGCGGACCGCGCGGGAGAACCTCGCGGACCTGTGCGACGAGGGCAGCTTCGTCGAGTACGGGCCGCTGGCCATCGCCGCGCAGCGCCTGCGCCGGTCCCTCGACGACCTCATCGAGCGCACGCCCGCGGACGGCATGCTCGCCGGCACCGCGACGATCAACCGCGACCTCGTCGGCGAGGAGAACGCCAACGCGGTGGTGCTGTCCTACGACTACACCGTGCTCGCCGGCACCCAGGGCCACACCAACCACAAGAAGAAGGACCGCGTCTTCGAGCTCGCCGAGCGGCGGCGCTGGCCCCTGGTCGTCTACGCCGAGGGCGGCGGGGGCCGGCCGGGCGACACGGACGGCAGCTGGGCCTCCATGCTCGACGTCCCGGCCTTCCAGCTCTTCGCGCGGCTCTCCGCCCGGGTGCCCCTCGTCGGCGTGGTCGCGGGCCGGTGCTTCGCCGGCAACGCCGCGCTGGCCGGGCTGTGCGACGTGATCATCGCCGTCGAGGGCACGAGCCTCGGCATGGGCGGGCCCGCGATGATCGAGGGCGGCGGGCTGGGCGTGGTCGCGCCCGACGCCGTCGGGCCGATGTCCGTGCAGGTCCCCAACGGCGTGGTCGACGTCCTGGTGCCCGACGAGGCCGAGGCCACCCGCGTCGCCCGGCAGTACCTGTCGTACTTCCAGGGGCCGGTGCGCGAGTGGGAGGCGCCGGACCAGCGGGCGCTGCGGCACGTCGTCCCCGAGAACCGGGTGCGGGTCTACGACATGCGGGCGGCGATCGAGGGCCTGGCCGACGAGGACTCGGTGCTGGAGCTGCGCCGCGGCTTCGCGCCCGGGATGATCACGGCCCTGATCCGCGTCGAGGGCCGGCCGATGGGGCTGATCGCCAACGACCCCACCCACCTCGGCGGCGCGATCGACCACGACGGCGCGGACAAGGCGGCCCGCTTCCTGCAGCTCTGCGACGCCTTCGGGCTGCCCGTGGTGTCCCTGTGCGACACCCCCGGCTTCATGGTCGGCCCCGAGTCCGAGACGCACGCGACCGTGCGGCACTTCAGCCGCATGTTCTCCGTCGGCGCCAACCTGTCCGTGCCGATCGGGCTCGTGGTCACGCGCAAGTGCTACGGCCTCGGTGCCCAGGCGATGATGGGCGGCTCGCTGAAGGCCCCGGCGTTCGCGGTGGCGTGGCCGACGGGCGAGTTCGGCGGGATGGGCCTGGAGGGTGCGGTCCGGCTCGGCTACCGCAAGGAGCTGGAGGCCGTCGCCGACCCGGCCGAGCGCGAGGAGCTGTTCCGCAAGTACGTCGCCGCCGAGTACGAGAAGGGCAAGGCGCTGTCGGTGGCCGCCGTCTTCGAGATCGACGACGTCATCGACCCCGCCGACACCCGCCGCTGGATCGTCTCCTCGTTCCCGGAGCGGAAGGTCGGGCCGCAGCCGGAGAAGGTGCGGCCGAACATCGACACCTGGTGACCCGGGAGCTTCATGATCGCGCTCCGTGAGCAGGCGTGGTGGATCGCCACACCGCGCTCGTCGCCCGGGACGCGGGCACGGTGTTCTGAGCCCTGGGCCCCTTGCGCCCGCTCGGTAGCGTGGGCGCGTGACCGACCCGACGCTGGGCGAGTTGACGGTGGGTGTGGAGGGCCTCGCGCTGCTGCGGCTGCTCCACGCCGACGGCACCGACGCGGCCACGGCCCGGGCGACGCGGATGGCGGAGACCCGGGACGTGCTCGGCCGGCTGGAGCGGGACCCGTCGCTGCAGGGGCCGCTGGGGGTGGAGCTCGACCTGCGCGAGGGGTACGCGAGGTGGGCGCCGAGCTACGACGGCCCGCTGCGGCTGTTCTCCATCGAGGAGCCGCCGATGCGGCGCCGGTTCGACGCCTGGCCCACCGGTGAGGTGCTCGACGCCGCGTGCGGGACCGGGCGCCACGCCGTGCGGCTGGCGGAGCGGGGGCACGCCGTGGTCGGCGTCGACCAGTCCCCGGACATGCTGGAGCGGGCGCGGGCGAAGATCCCCGGCGGACGGTTCCTCGAGGGCACGCTCACGGACCTGCCCCTGCCCGACGCGTCGGTCGACACGGCCGTGTGCGCGTTGGCCCTGGTCCACGTGCCCGACCTGGAGCCGGCGGTCGCGGAGCTGGCGCGGGTGGTCCGGCCGGGCGGGCGCATCCTGATCAGCGACGTCCATCCGTTTCTCGTGCAGCTCGGCTGGCAGGCGCAGTTCCCGAGCGACGCGGGCCGTGCCTACATGCGGCTGCACCGGCACCGGGTCACCGACTACGCGCGGGCCGCGCTGGCGGCGGGGCTGGTCGTGTGCGGCGCCGAGGAGCCGGTGCTCACGCCCGAGGCCGCCGTGACCCCGACCGTCGAGCTCGTGCCGGAGGCGACGCGGGCCGCGTTCGTGGGCCTGCCCGGTGTGGTGGTCTGGGAGTTCGCCCGGCCCTGAGGCGTCACGATTCCGTGCGCATCCGCCAGGCGTCGACGACCAGCTCGGTCAGCCGGTCCGGATCGACCTTCTCCAGCCGCACCATCACCAGCGGCAGCCCGTCGTAGCTCGGCGTGGTGAAGAACAGGTCCGGCTCCCCGAGCAGCAGCGCCTGCTTCTCCGCCTCGTCGCCCACGTACAGCACCGCGACGTCCGTGCGGATCACCCGCCGCTGCCCCGGCACCCGCTCCGGGTAGGACCAGACGAACCCGCGCCCGTGCACGCGGAAGTCGAACCCTTCGCTGTCGATCTCCTCGACGCCCTCCAGGGACAGCGCCAGCCGCCGCACGTCCTCCGCGTCAGCCACCGCCCCTCCCGATCACGCCCGGGAGCGTAGCGAGGGGTACCGACGGAACGGACACACGTGGGTGCACGCGGACCGTCAGGCGTGACTGCTCGGTGCCCCTCGCCTACGCTGCAGGTGTGACGCCCACCTCGGACGTCGACCGGGCGGCACCGTCGCCGCCGGCGGTCGACAGCAGGACCCGCATCCTGGACGCGGCGGTCGCGTGCCTGGTCGAGGAGGGCTTCAGCGCCGCCACCACGCTGCGGATCCAGGCCAGGGCGGGAATCTCGCGGGGTCGGCTGCTGCACTGGTTCCCCTCCCGTGAGGCGCTGTTGCTCGCGGCCGCCGAGTACCTGGCCGACGAGCGGATCCGGGAGACCGTCGAACGCATCGACACCCACCTGACCGCCGACGTCCCGGGGTCGGTCCGGGTCGCGCAGGTCGTCGAGTTCATGTGGCTGACCTTCCACGAGCCGCACTTCTGGGCGGCGATGGAGATCTGGACCGCCGCCCGGACGAACGACCGGATCGCCGCCGCGCTGCTCCCGGCCGAGCGGCGCCTCGGCGGGGTGATCCGGGCCGGGGTGGACCGGATGTGGGGTCCGGAGCTCGCCGGGCACCCCCGCTACCCCCAGCTCCGGGAGATGCTGGTGACCAGCATGCGGGGTGCGGCGCTGACCTACTCGTTCGACCACCGCGACCCCCGGCGTGACCCGCACCTCGCGCACTGGACGGACGTCGCGCGGGTGCTCCTCGAGATCTGACCCTTCGGAGAAACCGCGCGGCAGTCAGCATTGACTGTCGGCCGATCGTCGTCGTAGCCTCTGTCGCGCCGCGCCCCGGCAGGTCAGCGCCCGACCTGCGAATCCCGGTCGATCGACCGTGACGGGGTGGCCCACCGAGACGTCGGCACGGGCCTGTGGGCACCCCATCAGTCAGAGTTGACCGACCTCGCGCCTTCGGCCGCGGTCTGCACCCTGGAGACGACAATGCAGTCAGAAGCCGACGCGGCCCGCCCCGAGGCCGCGCCGCCCCGCCGTTCCGCCCGGGCGTCCGTGGCCGCGGCCCTCTCGACCTCCCTCGAGTGGTACGACTTCTTCATCTACTCCACCGCGGCCGCGCTGGTGTTCAACACGACCTTCTTCGCGACGGACAGTGCGGTGGTCTCCGCGCTGAACTCGTTCGCCACCGTGGCGGTCGGCTTCATCGCCCGCCCGATCGGCGGCATCGTCGCAGGTCAGCTCGGCGACAAGTACGGGCGCAAGCCGGTGCTGGTCGGTGCGCTCGTCCTGATGGCCGTCGCCACCTCCCTGATCGGGTTCGTGCCGTCCACGCAGGCGGTGTGGCTCGCGCCGACCATCCTCGTGACGCTGCGGATCTGTCAGGGCCTGGCCGTCGGCGCACAGTGGGGCGGGGCGGTCCTGGTCGCGACCGAGAACGCGCCCGCGCACCTGCGTGGCTACTACGGCAGCTTCGCCCAGCTCGGCGTCCCGATCGGGGTCGTGCTCGGCAACGTCGCGTTCCTGCTCGCCACCGCCTTCGCGTCCCCCGAGGCGTTCGTCACCTGGGTGTGGCGGATCCCGTTCTGGGTCAGCCTGGTCATGCTGCCGATCGCCTTCGCCATCCACCGCTACCTGGAGGAGACGCCGGAGTTCCGGGCGGCCGCCGCGAGGGCCGCGACCCCCCAGGTGCGCCGCTCGCCGTTGTTCGAGGTCCTGCGCCGCAACCCGGGCGCGATCCTGACCGCCGCCGGCGCGAACACCGTCGGTATCGTGTTCTTCTACGCCACGATCACCGGCTCGGTGCAGCTCGTGACGACCTATCTCGGCGTGGCCCGGTCCACCGTGCTGACCTGGATCCTGATCGCCTGCGTGGTGATGATCCCGCTCGTGCCGTTCTTCGGCTGGTTGTCGGACCGGATCGGCCGCAAGCTCGTCTTCGGCCTCGGCTCGGCCGCGATGCTGGTGTGGGCCGTGCCGATGTGGCTGCTGATCGCCTCGTCGGGGCCCGACCGGATCTGGCCGTTCGCGGTGGCCGTGGTGGGCGCCGTCGTCGCGATGGCGCTGCAGACGGGCACCCAGGGCACGCTCTTCGCCGAGCTCTTCCCGCCGGAGATCCGCTTCTCCGGGGCCTCGCTCGGCTACCAGATCTCCGCGATCGTGGGCGGTTTCGCGCCGTTCGTCACCGTCGCGCTGATCAACGGCGATCCCGCCAACGCCTGGCGGGTCGGCGTGCTGATCGTCGTGCTCGCCGCCGCCGCGCTGCTGTGCCTGCAGCTCATCAGCCGCCGGCGCTACCACTCCACCGCCGTCCCGGCCGCCGCCACCGGCGCCGAGGCGACCGCCGCCCGCTGAGGCCGGAGGCCCCCGTGCAGACATCCACCTCGGACACACCCTTCCCCGACGCGACCGCGCGGACCGATCCCGGGCGCCCGGCGTACGTCATGGCCGACACCGGTCGGGTCGTGACCTACGGCGAGCTGGTCGACTCGTCCCGGGCGATCGCCGCACTGCTCCGGTCGCGCGGGCTACGGCACGGCGACTGTGTCGCGATCCTGATGGAGAACACCGCGGACTACCTGCCGGTGGCCTGGGCGGCGCAGCGGAGCGGCCTGCGGTACGTCGGGCTGCCGGTCCGGCTCGAGCCGGCGGAGGCGGCCTACATCCTCCGCGACTCCGGTGCCCGTGCGCTCGTCGTCAGCCCGATGTACACCGAGCGGGCGGCGGCGGCGCTGCGCGAGGCGCCCGAGGTCGGGCTCCGGCTCACCACGGGTCCGGCGGAGGAGGGTTTCGAGGAGCTGGCGTCGGCGGTCGCCGCCGCTCCACCGGTCGTCCTCGACGAACGGGAGGGCGTCGACCTGCTCTACTCCTCGGGCACGACGGGCCGGCCGAAGGGGGTCGCCGCGGCCCTGCCGCTGGCCCCGCTGGGCACCCCTCCGGGTGTCGCCACCCTGCTGCACGAGCGCTGGGGTCTCGACGAGAAGGCGGTCTACCTCTCGCCCGCCCCGCTCTACCACGCCGCGCCGCTGCGGTTCTGCATGACGGTGCACCGGTACGGCGGCACGGTCGTGATCATGGAGAGGTTCGACGCCGCGACCGCGCTCGAGCTCGTGGAGCGTCACCGGGTGACCCACACCCAGATGGTGCCGACGATGCTGATCCGGATCCTCAAGCTGCCGCCGGAGGTCCGGGCGGCGCGGGACCTGTCGTCGCTGCAGGTCGTCGTGCACGCGGCGGCCCCGTGTCCGGCCGAGACCAAGCGGGCGCTGATCGACTGGCTCGGGCCGATCGTGCACGAGTACTACTCGTCGACCGAGAACTACCTGTTCACCGCGATCGACTCCGAGGAGTGGCTCACCCACCCGGGCTCCGTCGGACGTGCGCTGGTCGGGCGGCCGCACGTCCTCGACGACGACGGGACGGAACTGCCGCCCGGCGAGGTCGGCACGATCTGGTCCGAGGGCGGTCTGGAGTTCGAGTACCTGAACGACCCGGACAGGACCGCGGGCTCGCGCAACGAGCGGGGCTGGACCACGGTCGGCGACCTCGGCCACGTCGACCGGGAGGGCTACCTCTTCCTCGCCGACCGCCGGTCCGACCTGGTGCTGTCCGGCGGCGTGAACATCTACCCGCAGGAGGCGGAGAACGTCCTGGTCGGCCACCCGGACGTGGCCGACGCCGCCGTGTTCGGCATTCCGCACGACGAGCTGGGGGAGGTCGTCCACGCCGTCGTCCAGGTGCAGCCGGGGCGGGTTCCCGGCCCGCAGCTCGCCGAAGAGCTGCTCGCCTGGTGCCGGCAGCAGCTCTCGACCTACAAGTGCCCGCGTGCCCTGGACTTCGCCGACCGGCTTCCGCGCCAGGCCACGGGCAAGCTGTTCAAGCGCGAGCTGAAGGAGCGCTACGCCGCCCGTCCGGCGGGTTGACGGGCCGACCTCACTCCATCAGTGGCCGCAGGACGCGGTGCGCCCACTCGCCGAGGGTGGTGGGGGTGGTGGTGAGCGCGGTGCGGGGCGGGTCGGGCCGGAGGCCCCGCGTCCCGGCCGTCATGCCGACGATCCCCTCGACCGCACCCTCGCCGAGGCCGGCCGCGCGGAGGGCGGCGCGGACGTCGTCGTCGGAGAGGCGGTGGTAGGTGACGGGCCGGTCGAGGACCGCGGTGAGGATGGCCGCGACCTGCGAGTACGTGAGGTCCTCGGGGCCGTGCACGCCCTGGACGACCCGGCCCGACCAGTCCCGCGCGAGCAGCCGTGCCGCGGCGACCTCCCCGATGTCGCGCGGGTCCACCCACGCCATCGGCTCCTCCGGGGCGCGGGCGGCGGCGAGGACGCCCTGCCGCAGCCCGTCGAGGTCGGCGAGGAGGTTCGTGCAGAAGTAGCCGCAGCGCAGGTGGGTCACCGCGGCACCGGTCGTGTCGAGCAGCTCCTCGACGCGCCCGAGCCCGTCGATGTGCCCGGCGCCGCACCGCAGCTCGGCGCCGCCGCTGCTCAGGAACACGTTCCGGCCGACCTCGCGCGCCGCGGCCGCGAACACCTCGCCGAGCGCGGCGGACTCCTGCACCGGGTCGTCCGCGGTGTGCGGGGTGACGTCGAGCCAGAACGCGGCCTCCGCCCCCGCCGCGGCCTCCCGGACGAAGCCGGGATCGGTGAGGTCCCCCTGCCGGACGTCGGCGGCGGCGCGCACGGCCGGATCGAGCCGTCCCGGGTCGCGGACCAGCAGGGTCGGCCGGGCCCCGGCCTGCAGCAGCAGCTGCACGACCCGGCTCCCGACGTGACCGGTGGGGGCGGTGACGACGATCCGTTCGCTCATGACCCCTGCCTACGCCCCAACCATGACAGGAGCGGTCAGGGACGCCCGCCGGATACGTCCGTTCGCGCCTTTCGTGTACGTAGTTCTCCCCGTCGCGCGGGACCCGTCCGGACGCGCACAGTTCCTCCATGACGATCCGCCTGGTCACCGGGACGGCCGGGCTCGACGGAACCGCCCCGGACATCCCGCAGCACGACCGGTGCCGTTTCCGGGCCGCGGCCCACCACGCGCGCCGGCTCTACCCCGGCTGCGTCGGCGAGCTCCTCCATCGCGAGCTGGTCGCCTACGCCGAGTTCGGGCACCGCTTCGGCCGGGAGGCGCTGGTGCCGCGCCTCGCCGACGAGATCCTCGCCCTGCCGGTCCGCCCGGTCGACGAGCATCAGCCGGGGGCGTAGGCGCTCCAGTCCGGCATCCCGGTGCCGTGCAGGGAGGCCTCGAGCCGGTCGAGGTACCAGTTCCAGCCCGCCTCGACGTCCGTCGGGTCGAGCCCCGGGACCAGCCGCTGGGTGAAGACCAGGTCGGTGCCCCCGCCGGCCGGGGCGAGGCCGACCTCGATGACCCACGACCGGCCCTCCGGCCCCTCGGGGACCTCGACGACGAGCCGGTGCGGCGCGGCGCACTCGTGGATGGTGACCGTGACGGGCTCGGTCACCGCGCCGCCCGCGTCGACCTCGCCGGTGATCGTGAGCTCCACGGTGCCGCCGGGGCGGCCGGTGCCGGTGTAGGAGCCGAACCAGCGGGCCAGCCGGGCGGAGTCGGTGAACGCCGCCCACACCTCCTCGACCGGGTCGGGATAGGTGCGGCGCAGGGTCAGGGTGCGGCGGTCGTCGGGGTCAGGCAGTGCCACGGTGCTCTCCCGTCGGGTCGGCGGCGCGCCGGGCGCGACGGCCGCGGTGGAGTTCGGTGTCGAGGGCGTCGAGCCGCGCGGCGGGACCGGCCGCCGCGGCGTCGTCCGCGGTCAGCGGGCGGAACCGGTCGAGCCAGGCGTCCAGCTCGGCGAGCCCCGCGCGGCGGAGCGTGTAGACGCGGTGCTGGCCCCGCACCGCGGACTCGACGAGCCCCGACTCCCGCAGGACCCGCAGGTGCCGGCTCACCGCCGGCCGCGTGATGGGGAACCGGACGGCGATGTCGCCCGCCGTGACCGGCCCCTCGGCGAGGAGCTCGACGACCTGCCGGCGCAGGGGGTCGGCCAGCACCGAGAACGCGTCCACGGGCGACATGTAACCGCAGACGTACTTAACTGGCAAGTGCACACATCCGCGCGAACGAGACCGTCGTCGGTCGGGCGGGCGTCCGGACCCGGGTCCGGGACGGCTCAGCGTGCCTCGTGCGGGTGGACCGCGACGATCGAGCCGTCCGGGCGGGCCTCGAGGTAGCCCGTCTCGCCGTACTCGTTCGACGCGTAGACGGCGAGCCGCGGGCCGGCGCCCTCGTCGTCGATGATCAGGTAGCGGCTGGTCGGGTCGGCCACCTTCAGGCTCTCCGGCGCCCCGGCCACCAGGCCGAGCGCGGTCGCGGCGTCGATCGTCGCGAGGTCGACGACGGGCTGGTCGGCGTCCCGGGTGCCCGCCGGGCTGGGCCCGTCGAGGCCGCCGCGGTAGGTGTAGGACTGCGCGCGGCCCGGCGAGCCCTCGACGGGCACGGTCAGCACGGCGTAGTCCGGGTAGATCGTCGCGTCGGCGACGACCGCGGAGCCCAGCCGGGAGCGGAGGTCGTCGACGAGGCGGCCGAAGCCCTCCGGGGTGTGCAGCCCGGCCGGGGTGACGACGACCGGGGCGACCTGACGCCCCGCCGCGACGGTCTCCCCGGCCGCGACCGTGGCCGGGGCGCTCGACCGCGCCACGGCGTGCCCGACCCCGAACCCGACGCCGAGCAGCGCCAGCGCGACCAGCACGCCGGCCCAGCGCGTCCCGCGGGAGCGCTGCGGCCGGTCCGGCGGCAGCAACGCGATCGGGCGCTCCAGCTGCAGGTCCGCGACCAGCGCCTTCAGCTCGCCGAGGGTGGTGGCCCGGAGCGCGGTGGCGGTGCGCTCGCGGTGCTCGCCCCCGTCCATCTGCCCCTCCGCGTAGGCGGTGTCGAGGGCGTTGCACAGCGCGTTCCGGTCGGCGTCGCGGGCCCGGGTGCGGAGGGAGGACACGGCCGGATCGTAGGACCGGGGTCACACCGCACCGGACCGGGCCCACCGATCGGCGCTGGTCAGTGCTGGTCAGTGCCGGTCAGGGCAGCTCGTAGGGATCCTGCGGGGCGGCGACGGGCCGGACCTCCAGCGCGGTGATCCGCGCGGTGTGCGTGCCGTCGCCCGGGGTGTAGGTGCCCGTGACCTGCTGCCAGGAGTTCCGGGCGGGCACCCGGTCCGCGGGGGCGCCGGCCGTCTCGACGAGGTAGCTGCGGGCGTCGGCGGCGCAGCAGCTGATCACCATCCGGCTCAGGTACCAGCCGCCCTCCTCGCGCGGCGTCACGAACCCGGTGAGCACGACGGTGTGGCCGGCCAGCGTCCGGCCGTCGTCCCATGCGGCGCGCTCGGCGTAGTCGTGCAGCTCGACCGGGACCGGGTCGGGTCCCGCGAGGGCCTCGGTGGCCACCGCCGCCGGGCGCGGCACCTCGGCGCCGGCACGGTCCGCGGCGAAGGCGCCCAGCGCGGGCGGCGGCACGAGCAGCACGAGGAACACCGGCAGCACCAGCAGCCAGCCGACGCCCGGGACCCGGGAGTGGTCGTGCCCTTCGGCCTGCTCGTCGGCGCGGAGCCGCTCGAGCGTCTCGCGGTCCGCGGCGAGCGGGCCCCGGGTGTGCACCCGTGCCCGGGCCAGCCGCGCGGCCCCCGCGGACTCCTGCGCCGACCCACCGGGGCCGGCCCGCAGGCCGGCGAGGACACCCCACAGCCCGGCCGCCATCAGCAGCCCGCCCGCGATCGCGAGCAGCGGTCCGTGCCCGGGGCGGACGTAGTCGACGTGGTTGCCGAAGGCGACCAACTGCACCGCCACCGCGCCGAGCACGAACAGCAGGATCGGCCCCACGAGGCGGTTCACAGCAGGATCCCGCCGACGACGGCGCTCACCACGACCGCGACCACGAAGGTCGCGGGCGCGAAGCGCTGGGCGAACCGGCGGCCGAAGGTGCCCGCCTGCATCGCCACCAGCTTGAGGTCGACCACCGGCCCGACGACGAGGAACGCGAGCTTCGCGGTGAGGGAGAACCCGGACAGCCCGGCGACCACGAAGGCGTCGGCCTCCGAGCACACGCACAGGACCACGGCGAGCAGGGCCAGCACCAGCAGCGAGACGACGGGGACCCCGCCGATCCCCGTGGTCCAGGCCGGGTCGACGACGACGTTGAGGGTCGCGGCGGCCAGCGCGCCGACGGCGAGGAAACCGCCCGCGTGCAGGAAGTCGTGCTGCAGGGTGGTGCGGAACCGCTCCCCGCGGGTGCCGCCCTCGCGGTGCGCGGGCCGCGGCGGGCGCAGCCACTCCGGCCGGCCCAGCGCCGACCACAACCACCCCATCACCAGGGCCACCGCGAGCGAGCCGACGGCCCGCGCCACCACCATCTCCGGGTTCTGCGGGAAGGCGACGGCCGTCGCCACCAGGACGATCGGGTTGATCGCCGGGGCCGAGAGCAGGAAGGCCAGGGCCGCCGGCGCGGCCACCCCGCCGGCCATCATCCGCCCCGCCACCGGGACGGACGCGCACTCGCACCCGGGCAGCACGCCGCCGGCGACCCCGGCGACCGGCACCGCGGCGGCCGGCCGGCGCGGCAGCACCCGGGCGAGCGCGCCCTCCGGCACGAAGGCCGAGATCGCCGCCGACAGCACCACGCCCAGCACCAGGAACGGCACGGCCTGCAGCACGATCGCCACGAACACCGTCGACCAGGTCTGCACGGCCTCGTTGGTGCCGAGGACGAGCTCGAAGGCGTACCGCCCGACCAGCGCCGCCACCGTCACGCCGAGCAGGACGATCGGCACCACCGGCGGGGGCGGCGGCTGCCGCACCCGGTCGAGGTGTCCGGCGGGGCGCCCGCCGGCGGCTCGGGTCTCCGACACGCGTTCCCCTTCCGTGGGCCCTCTGCTTGTCGGGCCGCGGCGGGAGCCGTTACGGATCGAGGTTCACGTCACGGGATCCGCTCGAGGAGGTCCACGGCGACCATCCCCTGCGGGCGACCGGCGACCAGCAGCGTCCGGCCCCGCACCTCGACCACCGTCGAGGTGGCGCCGACGCGGGCCCGGTAGCGGCCGGCGGGCGGCAACGCCACGTCCGCGGGAACCGTCAGCCGGGGTCCGTCGGCCAGGGCGAGCACCCGGTGCGGGCGGCCGAGGACGTTCCGGGCCCCGAGGAGGTCCCCCGCCGCGACGAGCGCGCGGACGCGGGTGGACGAGCAGCCGGGCAGCAGCGGGACACCGTGCGCGGTGAAGTCGTGCCGGGCGCCGAGCCGGCGGAGCAGCCGGACGTCGCCGGCCCCGCGGTGCCCGAAGCGGAAGTTCTCCCCGACGACGACGTCGGTGGCGCGCAGGGCGCGGACCAGTACGTCCCGTGCGAAGTCGACGGCCGGGGTGCGGGCGACCTCGCCGTCGAACGGCAGCACGAGCACGGCGTCGGCGCCATGCGCGCGGGCCAGCTCGGCACGCCGCTCCAGGGTGACGACCGGGGTGGTGTCGCGGGCGGGACCCGCCACGGTCGCCGGGTGCGGGTCGAAGGTGGTGAGCACGACCGGGAGCCCGCGGCGCCGCCCCAGCCCGACCGCCCGGTCGAGCAGCCGGGCGTGCCCGCGGTGCAGCCCGTCGAACACCCCGAGGGTGACCACGGACCGTCCCCACCACCAGGGGACCTCGTCGAGGCCGCGCCAGTACCCGCCGGACACGGTCGTAGACGCGTTCCCGGTCGGGGGTCGTTCGAGCGTGACCGTCATGGCGGTCTCCTTCCCGGACGGCGGTCCCGCCCGGCCCCGGGCACGCGGGGCCGGGTGGACACCGGATCGGACGGACCTCAGGCGGGCTCGAGGACGAAGTCGTAGACCGTCGTCCAGCTGCCGTCGGACTGCTGCCGGGGGTCGAGGACGAGCTCGTCCTTGGTCGCGGAGGCGACGTCGGAGTCGAGCCACTCGCCACCGGCGAAGTAGAGCTGGGTGGTGATCTGGCGGTGCCCCTCGGCCCGCACCATCAGGTGCAGGTGGGCGGGCCGCCACGGGTGCCAGCCGGCGGCGGCGATCATCGCCCCCGTCGGGCCGTCCGTGGGGATCTGGTACGGCGCGGGCTTGATCGTGGTGATCGCGAAGCGGCCCTCGTCGTCCGTGACGATCAGGCCGCGGAGGTTGCCGTCGGGCAGGTGCGGCGCGAAACCGGAGTAGTAGCCGTCCGCGTCGGCCTGCCAGAAGTCGACCTCGGCGCCGGCGAGCGGGCGGCCGTCGAGGTCGCGGACCTGGCCGGAGAAGACGAGCTTCTCGCCCTTCTCGTCCGCGCGCATCGGCAGGGTGGCGACCGGGCCGAGCCGCTGCTGGCCGGGCAGGTAGTACGGGCCCTCGATGGTGCCGGCGCTGCCGTGCTGGGTCCTGGCGGCGACCTTCTCGACCTCGTGCTCGACGAACACGTCGAGGAACAGCGGCCACTCGCCGCCCTCGCCGACGTCCATGAGCCAGCGCTTCACGGCCTGGAACTCGGGGTAGGTCACCTCCTCCTCGCGGATGACCTGGTGGATCGCCTCCAGCGTGCGGCGGATGACGCGGTCGGCGCGCTCCGTGGAGGTGGCCGCCGAGCCGCGGCGCTCGCTGCTGGCGCGGAAGGCCTCGGAGGCGTTGGCGCCGGAGCCCGCCGCGGTGGGAGAGGGCTGCGTGGCCAGATCAGGAGTGGTGGTCATGGCTCAGCCCCGGTTCTTCAGGAAGGAGACGTCGTCGTTGCCGATGAGGTCGGGGACGGTCCAGCCGTCGAGGTCGTACTCGGCCAGGCACTGCTCGGCCAGGCCCTTCATGTGCGCGGTGGTGCCCTGGGCCTCGGCGGCGAAGAGCAGCTCGGCCTTCACGTTCTCGTGGTTGCCGGAGTAGTTGCGCTCGTAGAGCTCGTGGCGTCCGCCGAACTCCGAGCCGACCGCGTCCCACAGCGCCTTCATGACCTTGACCCGGTCCACGGCCTCGTAGCCGTTCGACCCGCGGACGTACTTGTCCAGGTACGGCCGCACCTCGGGGGTCTTGAAGTCGATGGAGTGCGAGTTGAGGTAGATCAGGCCCGACGCGACGTCGGACTCGATGATCTCCTTGATCCGCGGGTAGGCCTGGATCATGAGCATCCGGTAGGTCAGGCCGTAGTCGAGCTTGGGCAGCAGCGCGCCGTTGGTCCACTCGTCGGGGTTGCGGGCCATGGCGTCGGCGAGCGCGAAGAACGTGTTGCGCCAGCCCACCACCTCGCCGACGCGGGTCTGCACGCCGCGGAAGTCCTTGCTGCCGGTGATCTCCAGGGCCTTGAGCAGCAGACCCGCGATGAAGTCGATCTTGGTGGCGAGCCGGATGCAGCCGTGGAAGGTGAAGCGCGGGATGAACCCGGAGACCGGGAAGAAGCCGTTGATCTTCTCGATGTCGCCGTAGAGGAAGACGTTCTCCCACGGCACCAGGACCTTGTCGAACACGAAGATCGTGTCGTTCTCGTCCATGCGCGAGGAGAGCGGGTAGTCGAACGGGCTGCCCATCACCGCGGCCTGCTGGGTGTAGGAGGTGCGGCAGATCAGCTTGATGCCCGGCGCGTCCATCGGCACCGTGCAGATGAGCGCGAACTCCTTCTTCTTGATCGGCAGCCCGTAGTGCGCGATGAAGTTGTAGTTCGTGATGGCCGAACCGGTGGCGACGACCTTCGCGCCGGACACGATCAGGCCGGCGTCGGTCTCCTTCTCGACCTTCATGAACACGTCGCCGACCTCGTCCGGCGGGAGGTTCCGGTCGACCGGCGGGTTGATGATGGCGTGGTTCCAGTACAGGACCTTCTCCTGCGACTCCTGGTACCAGCGCCGCGCGTTGTCCTCGAACGGCGCGTAGAACTCGCTGTTCGCGCCCAGGGTGCCGAGGAAGCTGGCCTTGTAGTCGGGGGAGCGGCCCATCCAGCCGTAGGTCATCCGCGACCAGGTCTCGATGGCGCGGCGGTCGGCCAGCAGGTCGTCGACCGAGTGCGGGGAACGGAAGAACGGGTGGGTGACGCCCCCGTTGCCGGTGTCCGTCGGCACGGTCAGCTTGTCGCGGGTGGCCGGGTCGTGCAGGGCGTCGTAGAGCCGCGCGGTCATCCGGACCGGGTTGCGGAAGGCGGGGTGGGTGGTCACGTCCTTCACGCGCTCGCCGTAGACCCACACCTCCCGGCCGTCCTGGATGGAGGAGATGTACTCGTCGCCGGTCATGGGGGCGGTCGCGGTGGGAGCGACGGCCTCGGTGCGGTCCTGCTGGAGCGTCATGTCTGGCCCTTCTTCTGCGGTGAAAACGGGTCGGGCTGAGGGGGTCAGGCGGCGTGCGAGGGCAGCGGGGTGAAGGTCGTCGAGGCGTCGAACCATCCGGCCTCGGGACAGTCGAGCGAGCCGCCCCAGTGGGTGCCGGTCTCCTTCGGGCCGATCTCCCGGAAGGCGCCGGCGTAGAAGAGCAGCGGCTCGGAGTCGGCGACGTCGATGTGCTCGACCTCGCCGACGACGATCAGGTGGTCGCCGCCGTCGTAGGTCCGCCAGGGGCGGCAGGAGTACACGGCGGCCGAGCCGACGAGCACCGGCGCGGTGGGGCCGTCGGCCCACTCGGGGCCCGGGTCGGCCGGGCGGCCGGCGAAGTGCCACGCGGTGTCGAGCTGGCCGGACCCGAGCACGTTGACCGCGAACGGCGCCCCGTCCAGGTAGCCGCACGCCCGAGACTTCCGGGTCAGCGTCACCTGGCACAGCGCCGGTTCGAGCGACACCGCGGTGAAGGCGTTCACCGTGGCACCGTGCGGGGTCCCCTCGTCGTTCCGGCAGGTCACCACGGTGACACCAGTGGCGAACCGGCCGAAGGCGTTGCGCAGTTCCCGGGGCGGAACCGTCATCGCGCACCTCCCTGTGCGGTGGGCGTACGCTCTGCGTACAAGCTGCACGCTTTGCGTTCAACGGGTTGGAGAGTGCCTCAGGACACGTCGGGCGGTCAAGCCCTCGTTCCCGAGAGCGGTACGGAAGGATGGGGACCTGTGAGTGCGGAAGGCACCGAACGGGACTACGTCCAGAGCCTCGAACGGGGCTTCGCGGTGCTGCTCGCCTTCGACGAGGAGATGACCACCCCGACCCTCGCCGAGCTGGCCGCGAAGACCGGGCTCTCCCGCCCCGCCGTGCGCCGCCTGCTGCTCACGCTGCAGCGGCTCGGCTACGTCGAGAACCACGGAACCCGCTGGTCGCTGACCCCGCGGGTGCTCACCATCGGGCAGCACTACACCGCCACCAACGCCCGCATCGAGCTCGCCCAGCCGCACCTGCTCCGGCTGGCCGAACGCACCGGCGAGTCCGCCTCGCTGGCCGAGCTCGACGAGTTCGACGCCGTGTACGTCGCGCGCGTGCCGGTGCGGCGGATCATGAACATCAACGTGGCGGTCGGCTCCCGCGTCCCGGCCCACGCCACGTCCATGGGCCGGGTGCTGCTCGCCTGGGCGGGCCCGGCCCGCATCACCCGCTTCCTCGAGGAGGCGCCGCTGCGCGCCCACACCTCGCGGACGATCACCGACCCGGCCGAGCTACGGATGGCGCTCTCCGAGGTCCGCGGGCAGGGCTGGTCGATGGTCGACGGCGAGCTGGAGGAGGGGCTGCTCTCCGCGTCGGCGCCCGTGCGGGACCGGACCGGCGCCGTGGTCGCCGCCCTGGCCTCCTCGACGTCGGCCGGCCGGCTCGCCCCGGAGCGCCTCCGCGAGGAGACCGTGCCCCTGCTGGTCGAGACCGCCACCGCGATCTCGACCGAGCTGGGCTGGTCGCCGCGGACCCCGCCCGTCGTGCGGGACGGGTTCTTCTAGACGCTCACAGCGTCGTCCGCAGGTGCGCGACGACGGCGGCGTGGATCTCGGCGCTGCGGGGCACCGCGGCGGAGGCCCAGTAGAGCGCGTGCACGAGCCCCTCGACCCGGCGGGTGGTGACCGGGACCCCGGCCGCCCGCAGCTGCGCCGCGAACGCCTCGCCCTCGTCCCGGAGCGTGTCGAACTCGGCGGTCACGACCAGCGTCGGCGGCAGCCCGGCCAGGTCGCCGGTGTCGAGGGCCAGCCGCGGGTCGGCGAGATCGGCGGGTCCGCGCACGTACTGCGCGCCGAACCAGGCGAGCGCGTCGAGATGGATCAGGTAGCCCTCGGCGAACTCCCGCCGCGAGGCGGTGTCGGCGGTCGGGGAGACCAGGGGGTACAGCAGCGCCTGGGAGCGCACCGGGGGCTCGCCGTCGTCGCGCGCCCGCAGGACCGCGGCCGCGGCGAGGTTCGCGCCGGCGCTGTCGCCCATGACCGCGATCCGGTCGGGGTCGCCGCCGTGCGCGGCGATCTCCTTCGCGGTCCAGCGCAGGGCGACCACGACGTCGTCGTGCGCCGCGGGGAACCGCGCCTCGGGGGCGCGCCGGTAGGTCACCGACACGACCACGGCCGAGGCGTCCAGGGCGAGGGCACGGGCGGGTTCGTCGACGACGTCGAGGCCGCCGGCGACGAACCCGCCGCCGTGCACGTGCACCACCACGGGGAACGGCCCGGTGCCCGGCGGCACGTAGACCCGAGCGCGGTGGGCGGGATCGGGGCCGTAGGACACGTCGGCGACGGCCGCGACCTCGCGCGGCGGCTTCTGCAGCGCCGTGAACGAGTCGACGGCCTGCCGGGTGGCATCCACCCCGATCGTCTCGAAGGAGCGGAAGCCGGTGCGGGCGAGCCCGTCGAGCAGGGCGGCGACGGCGGGGTCGAGAGGCATCGTCGGTCCTCTCAGGCCTGCGCGACCGCGCGGTCGGCGGTGTGGTCGGCGCCGGCGGACAGCCGGAACCCCTCGTACCCCCGCGCGACGACCTCGTCGCACTTCGCGCGGTAGGCCGGCGCCCCGCCCAGGTAGACCAGGACCCGGCGCGGCTTCCCCGGCACGTTGCGGCCCATGTACCAGGAGGTGGGGGAGTCGGGCAGGAGGGTCGCCCGGGCCAGTTCCTCGGTGTGGGCGACCCACTCCTCCTCCGCCTCGGCGGTGGGCTCGACGACCGCCCGCCCGGTCGCGCGGAGGTGTCGGAGGGCGTCGGCGGTGAAGTCGACGTGGTCCTCGATCGCGAGCGGCATGTTGTAGAGGACCGACGGGCTCTGCGGACCGGTGATCATGAAGAGGTTCGGGAAGCCGGCGGCCATCAGGCCGAGGTAGGTGCGCGGCCCGTCGGCCCAGTGGTCGGCGAGGCGCAGCCCGTCCCGGCCGGTGACGCCCATCGCGAGCAGCGGCCCGGTGCAGGCGTCGAACCCGGTGGCCAGGACGAGGACGTCGAACTCGTGCTCGGTGCCGTCGGCGAGCCGGACCCCGCGCGGGGTGACGGCGTCGATCGGGTTCGTGCGGACGTCGACGAGGCTGACCGTCGGCCGGTTGTACGCCTCGTAGTAGTCGGTCTCCAGCGGAGGGCGCTTCGTGCCGTACGGATAGCCCTCGGGGGCCAGCAGGTCGGCGACCGCGGGGTCGTCGACGCGCTCGTGGATGCGGTCCCGGATGTACTCCGCGACCGTGTCGTTGGCCGCCCGGTCGAACAGGATGTCGCCGAAGGAGTCGATGAACAGGCGGAACCCGCCGCGGTCCCACCGGTCGTCGAACACCCGCCGCCGCTCCTCGGGCGTCACCGCCAGGGCCGAGGGCTGCACGTCCGAGTACGGGACGCCGAGGAAGTGGTCGCGGGAGGCGGCGCGGATCGCGGCGTACCCGGCCTTCTCCGCGGCCTCCTGCGCCGGGTCCGTCGGGTGGTTGCCGATGGGGGTGGCGTAGTTCGGCGTGCGCTGCAGCACGGTCAGGCGCCCGGCGGTCTTCGCGATCTCGCTGATGGCCTGGATGCCCGACGAGCCGACCCCGACGATCCCGACCCGCCTACCCGCGAAGGAGACCTCCTCGTGCGGCCAGTTGCCGGTCGTGTACACCTCGCCCGCGAAGTCCTCGATCCCCGGGAACTCCGGCTTCTTCGGGACCGAGAGCGTGCCTGCGCCGGAGATCACGTACCGGGCGCGGTGGGTCTCGCCGGTGTCGGTGGTGGCCGTCCACAGCGACGCACCGTCGTCCCAGGTGAGCGAGGTGATCCGGGTCCGGAACCGGATGCTGCGGCGCAGGTCGAAGCGCTCGGCCACGTGCTCGAGGTAGCGCAGGATCTCCGGCTGGGCGCAGAACCGCTCGCTCCAGTGCCACTCCTGCTGGAGGTCGTCGTCGAACGAGTACGAGTAGTGGACGCTCTCGATGTCCACGCGGGCGCCGGGGTAGCGGTTCCAGTACCACGTGCCGCCGACGTCGCCGGCGGCGTCGAACGCGATCACGTCGAGACCCAGGTCGTCGCGCAGGACGTGCACCGCGTACAGGCCGGCGAACCCGGCTCCGACGACGATCGCGTCGCGCGTGTCCGGGGCAGGGGAAGTCACCACGGGATCCAGCCTCCTTGGATGGGTTCGGGTGGGCGCCTCCGTCCGCCGGGGGCGCAGGCCCTGGTCGGGCGGGGTGGGCGCTGCCGCCGAGAGTGGCGGGGGCAGGGCGGGCCCCGACAGCGCGAGATCACCCCACTCCGGCGGCACACCCCGTGGGGTGGCCACCCGGGTACACCCGTCCGGGCGCGGGTGCCCCCGTCCGGGCGTCCCTCCGTGCGATGCTCGTGATCCCCGTAGCGCGACGGTCAGGAGGCGTCATGGCGGACGTCGTCGGGGACGCGCGGGTTCCCGCCGCCCTCCGGGGACGGGGTCTGCGACCGGCGGTCACGCGGCTGACCAGCTTCGTCGGCCGCCGTCTGGCGGTGGACCGGTTGCACGCCGAGCTGCACGCCGGCCGCCTGGTCACCGTCACCGGGCCCGGCGGGGTCGGCAAGACACGCACGGCCCTCGCCGTGGCCGAGGCCGCGGACTTCCCCGACGGCGTGCTCGTGGTGGAGCTCGCCAGCGTCACCGACCCCACGCAGGTGGCCCCGGCCGTCGCCACCGCGCTCGGGGTGCCGGACCAGTCCAACCGCGACGCCGTGGACCGGGTCGTGGACCACCTCTCGGGCGCGGCGGCGCTACTCGTGGTGGACAACTGCGAGCACCAGCTCGAGGCCAGCGCCCTGCTGATCGTCCGGCTGCTCGACGCCCTGCCCGGGCTCACCGTGCTCGCCACCAGCCGGGAGCCCCTGGGCGTCCGCGGCGAGCAGGTCCACCTGCTCGCGCCACTGGCCGTCCCCGAGGAGTCCGACGCCGAGGGCGACTCGTCCCTGGAGCACGTCCCGGCGGTACGCCTGCTGGTCGACCGGGCCCGCGCGGTGCTCCCGGACTTCGCGGTGACCCCCGAGAACCGGGCCGCCGTCGTCGCCCTGTGCCGGCGGCTCGACGGGCTGCCGCTCGCGATCGAGCTCGCCGCCGTCCGGCTGCGGTCGTTGTCCGTGTCGCAGGTGGTGGAGCGGCTCGACCGGCGCTTCCCCCGGCTCGCGGGCTCGGACCCCGCCGTCGACCCGCGGCAGCGGTCGCTGCGCGCGCTGATCGACTGGAGCCACGACCTGTGCGGCCCGGACGAACGGCTGCTGTGGGCCCGGCTCTCCGTGTTCCCGGCGGCCGTGGACCTGGAGACCGTCGAGGGCGTGTGCGGGTTCGGCGAGCTGACGGCGGACCGCCTGCTCGACGCGCTCGACGGGCTCGTCGGCAAGTCCGCCGTGGTCGCGGACCGGGACGGGGAGCGGCTGCGCTACCGCCAGTTCGTCACCCTGCGCGAGTACGGGGCGGAGCTGCTCGCGGGCTCGGGCGAGGAGGGCGTGGTCCGGCGGCGGCACCGCGACCACTTCATCGACCGGGCCCGCAGCTCCGTGGCGCGCTGGTGCGGCCCGCACCAGGCCGCCGACCTGGCGCGGTTGCGCGAGGACCACCCCAACCTGATCGCCGCGCTCGCCTGGTCCGTCGACACCCCCGGCGAGGCGCCCGCGGGTGCCCGGCTGGCCGTGCTGCTGCGCTACCACTGGATCGCGGGCGGCTTCCTGACCTACGGGCGGCGCTGGCTGGAACGCCTGCTCGAGCGGCTCGACCCCGGCCTGCCCGAACGCGGCCACGCGCTGTGGGCCGCCGCATGGGTCGCGCTGATCCAGGGCGACCGGGCCGTCGCGCGGACCTACCTGGCCGAGTGCACCGGGATCGCGGACGCCCTCCCGGACCGCGCCATGCAGGGGCACGCGGCGCACTGGCGGGCCCTGCTGGACCTGTTCGAGGGCGACCTGCCGGCGGCCGCCCGGCTCTACGAGCGCGCGATCGCGATCCACCGGGAAGTCGGCGACGTCGGCTCCGAGCTCACCGCCGCCTTCCAGCTCGCGATGGCCCAGACCTACGCCGGCCGGCCCGCGGAGGCGTTGCGGACCTGCGCGGCGGTGGTCGAGCGGGCGTCGGCGGACGGCGAGTCGTGGAACCGCGGGTACGCCCACTGGGTCGCCGCGATCAGCCACCTTCACCTCGGCGACCTCCCGCGGGCCGAGGAGGCCGTGGCCCGGACGATGCGGATCGAGCAGGACTTCCGCGACGGTGTGTGCACCGCGCTGTGCATCGAGGTGTGCTCGTGGATCGTGGCGGCCGGGGGGCGGGCGGCCGACGCCGCCGCGCTGTCCGGCATCTCGGGCTCGGTGTGGCGGCGCCTCGGCACCTCGCTCGACGCCTTCGGCCCGCACGCCGGTGCGGAGGCCCGGCGCCACGCCGGGTTGGTGGACCGCGAGCTGGGCGTGGCGCGGGCGGCGGAGCTCCGTGCCGGGTACGGCCGGGTCGGCCTGCAGGAGGCCGTGCGGCTCGGGATCGAGCTCGGGGTGCGCGGCGGGCCGGGCCGGGCGCCGGCCGGTCCGGGGCCTACGGCCTCGCCGCTCACCTCGCCGCCGGCCTCGCCGCTGACCTCGCGGGAGAACGAGATCGCCGCGCTGATCGCCGCGGGGCTGAGCAACAAGGCGATCGCCCGGGAGCTCACGATCTCCCCGCGCACGGTCGACGGGCACGTGGAGCGCATCCTGCGGAAGCTGGACTTCACCTCCCGCACCCAGATCGCCTCGTGGCTCGCGGCCTCGGCCGCCCGGGCGTCCTCCTGACCGGTTGTCAGTCGGTGCGGGCGTCGTAGCGCGCGCGGGCCGCGGACATCTCCGCGACCGACCCCTCGAGCAGGTCCGCGAGGCCGCGCAGGCTGTCGGCCACCTTCTCGCCGAGGCCGGTCAGTGAGTACTCGACCCGCGGCGGGATCGTGCTGTGCACCTCGCGGGTGACCAGCCCGTCCCGCTCGAGGGTCTGCAGCGTCTGCGACAGCATCCGCTCGCTCACGCCGTCGACCCGGCGGCGCAGGGCGTTGAAGCGGTAGGCGCCCTCGCCGAGGGCCAGCAGCGCGAGGATGCCCCACTTGCTCCCGATCTCCTCCAGCGCCGTGCGCGACGCGCAGTGACGGGCGAACACCGTGGTCACGAGCTCGTCGGACGGGGCGCAGGCGGCTGCCGGGTCCGGGACTCGCGTGGTCACGCTCTCAGGATACCGCGCTGACGGGAACAACTGCGCTTACGAATAGTTAGTACTATCGAAGCGCACACCACTCAGGAGGCGACGGCACATGACCACCTACGCAGTCACGGGAGCGACCGGCCACCTCGGCGCCCTGGCGATCGAGGCCCTGCTCGAGAAGGGCGCCCCGGCCGGGGACGTCATCGCGGTCGTCCGGGACCCGGCGAAGGCGGCGCTCGCCGCCCGCGGCGTCCAGGTCCGGACGGCCGACTACGCGCAGCCGGAGACGCTGCGGAGCGCGCTCGCCGGCGTCGACCGGCTGCTGCTGGTCTCGGGCAACGAGGTCGGCAAGCGGACGGAGCAGCACGGCAACGTGATCGACGCGGCGAAGGAGGCCGGCGTCGGCCTGATCGCGTACACCGGCATCACGCGCGCCGACACCACCGGCAGCCCGCTCGCGCCCGAGCACAAGGCCACCGAGGAGCTGCTCGCCGCCTCCGGCGTGCCGCACACGCTGCTGCGCAACAACTGGTACGTCGAGAACTACACCGCGCAGCTCGCCGACTATCTCTCCCGCGGCGCGATCGTCGCCGCGGCCGGGGAGGGGCGGGTCGCCGGGGCCGCGCGCCGCGACTACGCCGAGGCCGCCGCGGTCGTGCTGACCGGGGAGAACCACGCGGGCCGGACCTACGAGCTGGCCGGCACACCGTTCACGTTCAAAGAGCTCGCGGGCACGATCACCGAGGTCAGCGGCCGGGAGGTCGAGTACCGGCCGGTGAGCCCCGCCGAGCTGACCGGCATCCTCACCGGCGCGGGGCTCGACGAGGGCACGGCCGGGTTCGTGGTCGCGCTCGACGAGAGCATCGCCCGCGGGGACCTCGACATCGAGAGCACCGACCTGCCCGAGCTGCTCGGCCGCCCGCTCACCCCGGTGGCCGACGTGGTGCGCGCCGCGCTCTGAGACCCGTCCGGCGGCCGGTCGTCAGGTCCGGTCGGCCGCCGGCGGCAGGAGCCGTCGCCCGCGGACGGGGTGGGCGACGCGGAGGCGCGCGTGGTCCCACGGGTCCGGGCGGGCGTCGCCGGGGACCAGCACCAGCGGGCCCGTTCCCGAGGTGCGCCGCCCGGGCGGCTCCAGGACCGCCCGCTCCCGCACCCGCTCGCCGATCCGCCGGTAGAAGCGCAGCTGGCTGCGCCGCCCGAACAGACCCCAGCCGAGCCCGAAGACCGGGCCGAGCCGGGGATCGGGCTTCCAGCGCACGCTCGCCCGGAACTCGACCCGTCCGGACGCCCGGTGCTTGGCCACCCGGTACAGCACCTGCCCGCGCTGCAGGTGCCCGTCGAGCGTCGCGTAGGCCCAGCCCCAGATCCGCCAGCCGTCCTCGTCGGCGCGGTCGACCACCTCGGTGATCCGCACGCCCATGAGGAAGCGCAGCGGGCCGAACCGCCCGTCGAGCAGGATGTCCCGGCCGAGCAGCTCCGAGTCGCGCAGGTACGCCGCGCGCAGGAGCTCGGGCGGCGTGAAGTCGTAGTCCCGCACCAGCGCCGTCGCCCGCTCCCAGATCCCGTCCGGTACGGGCTCACCCGGCCTTTCGGTCCCCAGCTCGTGCACGTGCTCGTCGACCGTCCAGCCGGCCTCCGCCTCCGGGTCGTCCGTGACCGCGCGCTCCCGCAGCCCCTCGACGACGGCGAGCAGACCGTTCATCCGACGGCGAGCGCGGGGCTCAGGGTGGTGGCGTCGTCGATCAGGCCGTCGAGCAGGATCCGGACGCTCTCCGCGGTGCCGACCTTCGGCTCCCAGCCGAGCTCCAGCCGGGCCCGGCCGGTGTCCATCACCGGCGTGCGGACGGCGACGTCGAACCAGCCCGGGGACAGCGCGAGCGCGTGCAGCCGGAACAGCAGGCCGATCACGATCCGCGCCAGGTCGTGCGGCAGGGGGATCGGCCGCGCGCCGACCAGTGCGGTGAGCTCGTGCGCGTCGAGGGCGTCGGCGGCGATGTTGAACGCGCCCCGCGCCCGGCGGTCGAGGATCGCGACGATCGCCCGGCCGAGGTCGTCGGCGTGCACGAACTGCAGGACGGTGTCGCTCGGGACCGGCAACAGCGGCACCTTGCCGGCGGCGAGCAGCCCGAACGACGCCCGCGGCACGATCGGGCCGAGGAAGAGCCGGGCCATCTCGCGCGAGGCCTCGCGCTGCACCACCAGTGTCGGGCGGACCCGCGCGACGGCCACACCGGGATTGTCCCGCTCGAACGCGTCGAGCATCCGCTCGGCGATGATCTTGTCGCGGCTGTACGCCGAGCGCGGCTGCCCCGTGACCGGCCAGCTCTCGTCGACCGGCCGGGCCGGGTCCTGCGGGGCGGACGCGTAGGCCCCGAGCGACGACGCGAACGCCAGATGGCCGACCCCGGACCGCCGGACCGCGCGCAGCAGGGCCGCGGTGCCGTCGACGTTCGTGCGCCGCAGTGCCGCCTCGTCGCGCACCGGCTGGATGGCCCACGCGAGGTCGACGACGGCGTCGGCGCCGGTGAACACGTCGGTCAGCCGCCGCTCGGCGTCCGCCGTCGTGAGGTCGATCGTGTGCCACTCGGCCTCGTCGTAGGGCGGGACGGGCGGCGGCGGCCGCCGGCACACCGCGCGCACCCGCACGTCGGGCACGTCCTTCAGCACCCGCAGCAGCCCGGTCCCGACATTGCCCGACGCGCCGACCACCACCACGGTGCGCTCGGACGCTCCTGCTCGCTCCGGCATCGTGCTCCCTTCCCTCGTCCGGAAGGGCATTACCGGTACGGGGCCGCTCAACCCCCGCACGCGGAAGGGCCTCCGACCCGCGGTCGGAGGCCCTTCATTCGGTGCGTTCCCGGGCGCCGTTCCTCAGCTCGCCGCGGCGACCTTCTTGCGGGTGCGCCGCTTCGGCTTCGCCTCGGATTCCGCCTGCGGTTCCGCACTGGCTTCCGAGGTGGCTTCCTGCGTCGGTTCGGGCGCGGGTTCCGGTGCCGGAGCCGCGGTGCCGCGATTCCCGTACGCCTCGAGCACGTTCGACGGGATACGGCCCCGCTCGGAGACCTGGAACCCGGCCGAGACCGCCCACTCACGAATGGCGGCGTTCTCCTCACGGGTCTTGCCCGGGGAGGAGGGAACCCGAGCGTAGTTCCTGCGCCCGGGGCCGGACGAGGACCGGCGCGCGGCGCTCACGAACGGCGCGAACGCCTCCCGGAGCTCCGACGCGTGCTTCGCGCTCAGGTCGATCTCGAATTCCTTGCCGTCCAGCGTGAACGTGACCGTTTCGTCCGCCTGTCCGCCGTCGAGGTCGTCCACCAGGGTGATATTCGTTATCTTCGCCATCGTTCACGTCCGATCGCCGTACTCGCGGGTTGCCCCGATTCTCCACGGATTCCCCGAAAAGTCGAGGACGGTCACGCGGGAGTGGTGATTCGTGCACCGCGAGTGCCATTCCGCGCGCGTTCCGCGGTTGTGTGCGACCCGCGAACCGGCGCGGTCAGGCGGCGCGGAACTCCTCCGGGCGTTCGCGGGTGGCCTCGGCGAGGGCCTTGCGGGTGCGCTCGACGTCGTAATCCTTGCCGTACACCGGGGTGCCCGGCTGCTGACGCCACGACTCCTCGAGCGAACCACCGTCGACCGGGTCGAAGCCGAGCTCGTCGACGAGTGCGAAGACGGTGTCCTTGCCCGGGCCGTCCGCACCCGCGATCGGCAGCGCGATCCGGCCCTCGGTGCCGCGCGGGTTCCCCCGCTCGAGCAGGTGCTTCCAGTAGATGCCGTTGAACACCTTGTACACCGGCGTGCCGAGCAGCCCGGCCACCCACACGCTCTCGGGGGTGCCGTCCTCGAGCGCGTCGATCCGGCCGTCGCGCTGCTGCGGGTAGTAGTTGTTCGTCTCGATCACGGGCGCCCCCGGCTTCGCCGAGGAGACGATGCCGGGCTCGAGGTCCGGGGTGTTCTTCTGCGGGATGCTGACGATCACGACGTCCGCGTCGACCGCCGCCTCACGGGCCCACACCGGCGTCGCACCCGTCTCCGCGGCCAGCTCCGCCAGGGTCTCCGGGGCGCGGGAGTTCGCCACCCGCACCTCGTGCCCCAGCGCGGTGAGCCGCCGCGTCAACGTGCCGCCGATGTACCCCGCCCCGATGATTCCGATCCTCATGTCCGCGGCAACCGGGGCGGCCTGGATCACCATTCCCGGGATGTGACCCAGGCGACTCCGGAGGCCTCGGACATCGGCAGGCGGCGCCCACGGGAAGGGGTTGCGGTGCAGCAACCGCTCCGACGCGACCCGCAGGACGGGTCATGATCAGCGGTCGTGGAGCGGAACCCGCGCTCAGCGCGGATCCCGCTCCACTCCCGACGATCAGGAACGGCGGTGCCTCCTACAGCACTCCGGGGTAGGCGCCGCCGTCGATCAGCAGGCTCTGGCCCGTGATGAAGCCTGCCTGTGCGGAGCAGAGGAAGGCGCAGGCGGCGCCGAACTCCACGGGCTCGCCGAACCGGCGCGCGGGGATCGTCGCGCGCCCGTCGGCCGCGATCTCCTCCACGCCGACGCCCTGCTGCTCGGCCGCCACCTTCTGCCCGGCCGCGAGCCGGTCGGTGGCGAAGGAGCCGGGCAGCATGAAGTTGATCGTGACGTTCGCGTGCGCCACCGACCGCGCGACGCCGGCGAGGAACCCGGTCAGGCCGGCCCGGGCGCCGCTGGACAGGTCGAGCCCGGCCAGCGGCATCTTCACCGAGCCCGAGGTGATGTTGACGATCCGGCCGAACCTCCGCTCCACCATCCCGTCGACGACGGCCTGGACCAGCCGGATCGGCGTGGCCATGTTGGACCGGACGCCGGCCAGCAGCGCCTGCTCGTCGACCTCGCGGAAGTCCCGGAAGGGCGGCCCGGCGTTGTTGTTGACCAGAACGTCGACCTGCGGCACCGCGGCGAGCAGCCGGTCCGGCCCGTCGGGCGTGTCGAGGTCCGCCCCCACCGGGATCACCTCGGCCCCGGTCGCGGCGGCGATCTCGGCCGCGGCCTTCTCGGCGGCGGCCTGCTCCCGACCGTTGACGACGACGGTGCACCCGGCCCGGGCCAGCTCCTCGGCGCACGCCCGGCCGAGCCCCCGGGTGGAGGCGCAGACGACGGCGCTGCGGCCCGCGATCCCCAGGTCCATCAGACGGGCCGCCGCTTCGGCGTGGAGCGCGCGACCAGCGCGGGATCGCGGGTGACGGCCTCGCCGAGGACATCGTCGATCGCGGCCATCGCGTCGGCCGGGATGCGCACGCCCGCGGCCTTCACGTTCTCCTCCACCTGCTCCGGCCGGGAGGCGCCGACCAGGGCGGCGGAGACGTTGCGGTTCTGCAGCACCCACGCCACGGCGAGCTGGGCCATCGTCAGCCCGAGGTCGCCGGCGATCGGCCGCAGCTTCTGCACCCGGGCGAGGGTGTCGTCGGCGAGGAACCGCTTGATCGCGTCGCCGCCGCCCTTCTCGTCCGTGGCGCGCGAGCCCTCGGGCCAGGCCTCGCCGGGCAGGTACTTGCCGGTGAGCACGCCCTGCGCGATCGGCGACCACACGATCTGCCCGATCCCCAGCTCCTCGGAGGTGGGCACGACCTCGTCCTCGACGATCCGCCACAGCATCGAGTACTGCGGCTGGCTGGAGACCAGGGAGATCCCGAGGTCGACGGCCAGGGCGTGGGCGCGGCGGATCTGGTCGGCCGTCCACTCGCTGACGCCGATGTAGAGCGCCTTGCCCGCCCGCACGACGTCGGCGAACGCCTGCATCGTCTCCTCGAGCGGGGTGAACCGGTCGTAGCGGTGGGCCTGGTAGAGGTCGACGTAGTCCGTCCCGAGCCGGCGCAGGCTCCCGTCGATGCCCTCGAGGACGTGCTTCCGGGACAGCCCCTGGTCGTTCTTCCCGCGCGGTCCCACCGGCCAGTAGACCTTGGTGAAGATCTCCAGCGACTCGCGCCGCTCGCCCTTGAGCGCGGCGCCGAGGACCTCCTCCGCGCGCCCGTTGGCATAGACGTCGGCGGTGTCGAAGCTGGTGATCCCGTGCTCGAGGGCGGCGCGCACGCACTGCGTCGCGACGTCGTTCTCGACCTGCGACCCGTGCGTCAGCCAGTTGCCGTAGGTGATCTCGGAGATCTGCATGCCGGAGCGGCCGAGGTGGCGGAAGTGCATGGCCCCATCGTGCACCCGCCGAGGTTCGCCCCCCGCGGGTGAGGCCCGGTCCGGCGGCGGCCACGACAGTCGCTCTTCCGACGACATCGAGGAGAGGCGGATCCATGGCGACCCTGACCGTCTGGAAGTTCGACGACCCCGGCGGCGCGCGGCGCGCGTTGGACCTGGTGGAACGGCTGCAGAAGCAGGAGCTGCTGACGCTCGAGGACGCGGCACTCGTCTCGTGGCCCGAGGACCGCAAGAAGCCGAAGACCGAGCAGCTGCACAGCATGAAGGGCGCGGGTGCGCTGGGCGGGAGCTTCTGGGGCCTGTTGTTCGGCCTGCTGTTCTTCGTCCCGCTGCTGGGCATGGCGGTCGGTGCGGCGATGGGCGCCCTCGCGGGCTCCATGTCGGACGTCGGCATCGACGACCGCTTCATCAAGGAGGTCCGCGAGAAGGTCACCCCCGGCACCTCGGCGCTGTTCCTCATGACCTCGCGCGTCGTGCAGGACAAGGTGCTCGACGAGTTCCGCGGCACGCAGGCCGAGCTGATCTCGACGAACCTCTCCCACGAGCAGGAGCAGAAGCTGCGAGAGGTCTTCGTCGAGGAGCACGAAGCCGTCTGAGACGAGGTGTTCGGCGTGGTCTCCCCGCCACAGGCCCGGGTGTGGGCGTTCGAGGCGGTGCTGGCCGTGCTGTCGGACGACGTCAACGCCGAGCAGGGCACCGAACGGGCCCGCGCCGTGGCCGCCGCGGTGCTGGCCGAGGCCGGCGAACCCGGCCTCACGGAGACGGTGGTGGTCCTCTCCTCGATGCTCGCCGAGGCGCTGGAGCGGATCGCCGCCGAGCGCGGCCTGGTCGCGGCCGACCTGGCCGAGATCTGGTTCGTGGAATGACGGGAGGCCGGTCATGGCCGGGACCGCAGAGGGCGCACGACCTGGCGCGGGGCGGCGGCTCGCGGCCGCGGGCGCGTTGCTGGCGGCGATCGCCGCGGTCGTGGTTGTGATCCTGGCACTCCTGCAGGACCCGCTACGGGTCGTCGCGGCCCCGATCCTGGTGGGCCTGGCGGTCGCCGCGGGCTGGACCGCGCTCGTGCGGCGCGGGGCGTGGCGGATCGCGGCCTCCACGGTCGCGGTGCTGGCCCTCGTCGGCGTGGTCCTGCTGGTGGTGACGGCGTCGCTGCTGCGCACCGTGGCCGTCGTCGTCCTGGTCCTGGTCGCGGCGAGCCTCGCCCGGGTCGCCCTCGGCCGCGACCTCGTGCCCGAGCCGTCGGGGATGAAGTCCGTCCCGGCGGCCGGGCACGGGGTGCTGCTCATGAACCCGCGCTCGGGCGGCGGGAAGGTCGCCCGGTTCGGGCTCGAGGAGGAGGCCCTGCGGCGCGGCGTCACCCCCGTCGTCCTCGAGCCGGGCGACGACCTGCGGGCGCTCGCCGAGGCGGCGGTCGCCGAGGGGGCCGACGTGCTGGGCATGGCCGGTGGCGACGGGTCCCAGGCCCTGGTCGCGGACGTCGCCCGGCAGCACGACGTGCCGCTGGTCGTGATCCCGGCGGGCACCCGCAACCACTTCGCACTCGACCTCGGCCTCGACCGCGAGGACGTCGTGGTCGCGCTCGACGCGTTCGGGCCGGCCCTGGAGCGGCGCATCGACCTGGCCGTGCTGGGCGACCGGGTGTTCGTCAACAACGCCTCGCTCGGCGTGTACGCGGGCGTGGTGCAGTCCGAGGGCTATCGCGACGCCAAGCTCGCGACGACCGCCCGCATGGCTCCCGACCTGCTCGGACCCGATGCCGAGGGCTCGCACCTGCGCTTCCGCGGCCCGGACGGCGAGGTCGACGGATCGGTGGCCATGGTGCTCGTGTCCAACGGCGACTACCGGTTGGACCGGCTCGACGGCTTCGGCACCCGGGCGCGGCTCGACGGCGGGGTGCTCGGCCTCGTCACCGTGCGGGTGCAGAAGGGCCGGGACGTCACCGAGATGCTGGCCGCGCAGGCGACCGGGCGGCTGCGCTCCTTCCACGGGTACCGGCAGTGGAGCGCGCCGGAGTTCGAGGTCGACTCCGACAAACCGCTGGTCGAGGTCGGTGTCGACGGCGAGGCGCTGCGGCTGCCGCCCCCGCTGCGGTTCCGCGTGCTGCCCGGGGCGCTGCGCGTGCGCGTGCCCGTCGAGTCACCGGGCGCGGCCCCCGCGGCCGTGGCGCCGGCGGGCCCGGGCGAGGCGATCGCGGGCATGGTCCGCGTGCTCCGCGGGCATTCCGCGCAACGACGACCCGGCTGAGCGGACGAACCGGACGAACCGCGCGGAACTGGGCCGTTCGGAGCCGTCCGCTCCTCCGGGGAAGGTCCTGAAGGGGGACCTTCGTCCCGCCGTGCCGGGGCCCGTCGCTGGGCGCCGTGCCGGAACCGGCCGGTCCAGCATGGACCGACATCGCCGGTCGAGAAGCGTGCCGGCCTGCGCGGGGGTGACGTCCATGCATCCGGTGCCCGAGGCGAAGATTCGAGTTCCCGCCCCTCCGCCGCAGCTCGTCCCGCGGGCCGCGGTGCGGGCGGCGCTCGACCGGATCGTCGACGTGGGCCTGGTCCGCGGGCCGGCGGGCTTCGGCAAGACGCTGGCCGTGTCGGACTGGGTGCGGGCGAGCCCGGGGCCCGGGACGGCGTGGGTGCGGCTCGACGCCGAGGACGAGGACCCGCGCCGGCTCTGGTCCGCCGTCCTGGCCTCCCTCGCCCGGTGCCCCACCGTCCCGCCGTCCAGCCGCCTGCGGGACGGGCACGGGTGGCCCGCGGCCGGAGGCCCGGAGTTCCTGGCCGCGCTGACCGCCGCGCTCGACGTCCTGCCGCGACCGCCGCGCCTGGTGCTCGACGACGTCGGCGAGCTGACCGGCGCCGCCAGCCTGCACGGGCTGCGCACCTTCCTCCGCGACCGGCGGCCGGACCTGGCCGTCGTGCTGTGCGACCGGGGCGAGCCGCCGCTCGGCCTCGCCCGGCTGCGGGTGGCGCGGCGGCTCCGCGAGATCGGCCCGGACCTGCTGCGGTTCACCCCGTACGAGGCCGAGGACCTGCTCCGCGCCGTGGCGCCGGGGCTGACGCCGGCCGAGGTCACGGTGCTGCACGCGCGCACCGCGGGCTGGCCGGCCGCCGTGCGGCTGGCCGCCGCGGCCTGCGCCGACCCGACCGACCCCCAGGCCGCGCAGGGCTTCTCCGGCGAGCACCCGCTGGTCGCCGACTACCTCGAGGGCGAGGCGCTCGCCGGCCTCGACGAGACCGAGCTCGACGTGCTGCGCCGGGTCGGGGTGGTCAACCCGGTGCCGACCGGGCTCGCCGCGGTCCTCACCGGCCGGGCCGACGCCGGCGGGGTGCTCGACGCCGTCGAGCACCGGACGGGCCTCGTGCGCGCCGCGGGCCGCGGCCGGGAGGTCCACCGGGTGGAGCCGCTGCTGCGCGACCACCTGGTCGGGGAGCTGCGCCGGTACGCGGCCGGGACGCCGGCGCGGCTCGAGGCCGCCACCGCGCGCTGGTACGCGGCCGCCGGCCGGCCCGACGCCGCGGCCGAGCACGCCGCCCGCAGCGGGGACGCGCTCGTCGCCACCGAGATCCTGCGCGACGCCGGTCCCGCCCTGCTGCTCTCCGGCCGGCACCGCCCCCTGCGCCGCGCCTTGGACACCGTCGGCGAGGTCGGCCTCGCCCGTGAGCCCGGGCTGGCGGCGCTCGCCGCGCTCGCCCGCACGGCGGCGGTCGGGTCGTGCGGGCCCCCGGGGCCGCGGGGGGGCCGGCGGCGGCGACGGATATCCACACTAAGTAAACAAGAGACAAAAAAAATAAAAGATCTAGGTGG